>JANQNL010000173.1 GCA_028279585.1 Thermoplasmatota archaeon | reverse complement strand
TGGCCACGGAGGTGGTGGGTTCCTTTCGTGAAGCTCCAGGCGGGAAAGGAGCTCCAGGCGATGACGATGAGGGGGATGCAGCTGGCCAAAAATCCAGCTGACCTCACAAGATACCAGGTCCTATTCCTAACATGCGATGAGGGCGAGGACCCATACTATATTCCATGATCCATCCTTGTAGAGTACCTTATCCCTATTGCTTAAATAGGGACGTTGTAATAGGGTGGCACTTTACCGGGGTGACACCATGCCATCTGACAATCCTGACCTTAAAAAGACCTACAAGAAGGCCAAGTCATATCTTTCCGACCACGTCCTGGAGTTCTACGAGCTCTACGACCTGTTCTGCTCCAAAGGAGTTAGAGGCGCTATCGACACCGGCAGCACCAATGGTGGGGAAGTATATGGGACCATAATCGAGGCTTTCCAGGAGAAGTACGAAGAGGTCCTCAAGACTGTCGATGATCCAAAGATGAAGGATGAGTCTCAGATAACAGAGTGTGAGGAGAAGGAAGAATACCTTGACCTCTTCATCTCGCTCATGGACGATAACAAGCTCACCCCTGGAGAGATCTATGTTCTTGAGACACATGCAAAGGCTGTTGACTCCAACAAGAAGTACGACCTCATCAGGTCCATGCTGGATTACCAGCAGAGCCTGAAGAGCCTCTATGTCAAGAAGGGAAAGATCGACGATTTCGATGTCCAGGCAAAGAAGCTTCGTGAGGATTCAGGCTTCTCACCGCTCCAGCTCATCAAGATCGAGTCCAAGGTGACCCTCGAGCGCGTTAAAGGCAAAAAGTGAGGGAGTGTCTTGGAGGCGGCGGACATCCGCAGGGACCCTGTGGAACTAGGTTCACCATTGGACAAGGAGCACTTCGATACCATCATAGCAAGCAGAGCGAACGCCCCAGCCGTAGAGCTTATCCATAATGGAACGCTCGAGGTAACTGTCCCATGCCGGGTCCACCTCTCCGTGATGGACATGAGATGCTTCTCACCAGGCCAACCTGGAGGTGGGGGCGTAGGCTTTGCGGTTGGGCTTCCAGCCAAGCTCAAGGTCACACCATCCAACACCTGGTCCGTGGACTCAGAACGTCATCTTGTCATCGAGCATATCGCAAAGCTCATCGCCAAGGCAGCCGGGTATGAAGGCGCGTTCTCGATCCAGGCCGACGACCATGGCATCCGCCACCTGGGTCTTGGTTCAACCACCACGATAATGACTGCCACAGCAGTGGCCGTCAACCACATCCTCGGAAAGCCTCTCGACTTCGAGCAGATCCGGTTCCTGATAGGTCGGAACTTCGTTGAGGAGGAGAACGGTCAGCTGTTCCCAGCCTTCGAGACCGGTGTGGGTCCAGCCTGCATCCTCTACGGAGGCTTCGTGGCCCTGGAGGACGGTCTGGAGCTTGTGGACAAGGCACCCT
>JANQNL010000023.1 GCA_028279585.1 Thermoplasmatota archaeon | reverse complement strand
CTTGTCCGCAAGGCCATCATCGAGGACCAGCTCCGCGAAGAGGCTGGTGAGGTGGTCGGCACCATCACTATGGTCTTCGATCACGTGACGTCCGATGTCAATGATAAGCTGAGGGATATCCAGCATCATCATCATGACGTCATCTATTCTACAACGCACATCCACATGGACCACGATACCTGCCTCGAGATAATCGCGGTAAAGGGAAGCGGAGAGGATGTCCGTGAGCTTGCGGACAACCTCCGGGCTGTTCGTGGTGTGCAGTTCGCCGAGCTTATGATGACCAAGTCGAAGGTTTGAGCCTATACCCCCTTCCACTTTCGGTCACCCCTCCTGTTGAGATTCTTATAGGTCTATACCATAGTTCCATTCTCGTCCAACGGTGAGACAATGGAAAGTGTTATTAGCCCGCTAATAGATATTCATCATATGAACATCTCTATCGAGTTGACCGATGAACTGCTCAAATACTTGGATAGGAAGGTCCAATCTGGTCTATACAAGAGTAGATCGGAGTTCGTACGAACGATCATCCGATTTCATCTTGAGAGAGAAAAGAGATTGGACAAGATCTCTGAGCAATTGAGGCAGGAGATGGAAGAAAAGGGCGTGACCTACGAAGATCTCATGGAGACGAGAAAAGAGGTGGCGAGGGAGATCATTGAGGAAAGATACCCCGGACTGTTATGAGGTCATTGTTGATACGAACATCGTCTTTTCGGCGGTCTTGTACTCAAATGGTAGACAGCGTGAGCTTTTCGATCTTTGCTATTACAACAAGATCAAGGTCTTGTTACTGGAGATCGTGCATATGGAGATCGTTCATGTGTTCGACCGGAATGATATAAGTGAAAATATTCTACAGGATTTCTTCTCAATTTATCCGAATATCAAATTTGTTGACCATGATCTACCATCAGATGACGAGGTCCTCATTTCCAATGAGTGTCTACGTGACATTGATGACAGACCCATCTTCATCTATGCCTATAGAAAAAGAGATGCAGAGGTCCCATGCCTCCTCATCACAGGAGACAAGGACCTCCTTACACCCGAGGTCCGTTCGATCCTGAACGACCGGGTGATGACAACGTCAGAGTTCTTCGAGCGATACTGGCTCTAACCAGTCGCCACGACGGTCACTTCTTCGAACGGCTGTATTATAACGAAGCCATTTCCAGTGAACTTGAGCTGTATGGTCTCTCCGCTGGTCTTACCCAGGAAGGTTCCGAGCGACATGTCGGTGTGGATGCCTGGATACAGGCCATCGCTCCATCCGACCGTTGCATTAGGATCTGTGAAGAGCGGTCCATCTGGTGGGACCATCAAGGTCAGTGGTGCACCATGTGTGGTGAACGCCACCATCCCGGTTCCGGAAAGTTTGACGTTGAAAAGACCTCCTGCGACCATGCCTGCGCTCTTGATCATTTTGATGTCCCAGGCGATGGAGTCCTCGAAGGCCAGGACGTCGTTGCCGTTTATGAAGATGGACTCGTTGTTGAGCTCGAGGATGGCTATCCTCTTTCCCTGGTCGGCCAGGTAGAGCATTCCCTGGCCCTCGGCCTTGGTCAGGGTCATTCCCTCACCGGTGAACTTTTCCTTGAAGACCTTGCCAAGGCCCTTGTCGGACAGACCAGCCTTTTTGAATTTGATGGAACCGATGTAGGCCACCATTGAGCCCCACTTGGTCCATACTTTGCCGTCGAGCTTGACCTCCAGGCATCTGGGGTTCTCGAGCTCGAACTTGCCCTCGCCCCGCTCCTTCTCCGCGGTCTCTTTTACGAATGATTCGATGGAATATTTCGACATGATATCCCTCTCTTTGCACTGCGAGTGTTGTGGGGATAGATAATGTTTGCGGGGAGGTTCATTGGTCCGAGGTCATGGAGTTGAGCTGGCCCTCCAATTCCAGAAATGTGGCCTCGTCGATGTCACCGTCGGCCAGCTTCTTGACCAGGAGTCTGTACATCTTCTGTTTCAGCTGGGCACGGGTGATGGGTTCGTAGCAGACCTCCCCGTACTCCTTGCGCTGGCATATGAGGTGCTTCTGCTTCAGTTCCTTGATGGCTGCTGTTAGGGTCTTGCGGTCCATACCTGATAACTCTGAGAGTTCCTTGCGGGTCAGACCGTCCCCATCCTTGATCAGATCGAGTACCCTACCTGCATACTTCGAGGTCTTGGACTTACCGCTCTCGGCACAGAAGTAGCACTTGTGGCCGTTCTCCTTGGTGGAGTAGATCCGGTCATTCTTGCGAAGATAATTGAGGTGGTATCGAAGCGTTCCTTTGTTGAGGTCGAGGACGTGCATTAGGGTAGGGAATGGAACACCAGGGTTCTCCTGGATGTAATTGTAGATGACCTTTCTGGTCCTGTGATCGAGCTTTTGTTCCATCTCGACACCTAGTCCACGAAGTCGTCCTCATCTTCGACCTTCGAACTCGCACCGATCGTTGATTTGATCCGATTGTACGTATCCTCAGATAGTTTTCCAGCCTCATATTGTTTTTGCAGTTTGTCCAGGACCTTGACGTCAGGGATGTCCTTGTCTGCAAGGATGTAATCGTAGGCCTCGTCCTCGACCTCTGCTAAACGGTCCTGCTCTGGCTTGAGGAACTCTATCTTTTCCTCGGAGAGTTCGAAGGTTTCTTCTTCCATCTCCTCCTC
>JANQNL010000150.1 GCA_028279585.1 Thermoplasmatota archaeon | reverse complement strand
CCCATGAGCACAAGCTCGAGGAGCTTGTACCCAAGTCCAAAGGCTTCGAGACCTACGTCCAGGCCATAGAGTCCCAGCTCAACAATCCTGATTCAGTTCCACAGATCGAGGAGCAGCTCGGTGCCCTCCAGAAGGGTATCGACGAGCAGGAGATGCGCAGGGAGGAACTCCGAAAGCGAGTCAACGCCTGGAAGAAGGAGGGCTACGTTGTAGACGCTCTGGAGCAGGCCATCGAGGAAGACCTCAATGCAGCGTGGGATAAGTTCACCCAGTACATGGATGACATCCAGAAGCTCAAGGAAGCTGACGAGAAGCTCGTCAACATGAACACCAAGGGCTTCGAGGACGAATCCTTCGAGATAGAGGCCTTGCTCGGAAACCCAGAGCAGCTTGCAGAGATCCAGCAGAGGATCCAGGCCCTCGAAGACCTCATCGCCTCCGAGAACCAGAAGAAGGAGGAGATCAAAGGTCGCGTCGAGGGATGGAAAGGCGAAGGGTTCGAGGTCGGAGTCCTCATGGAGGTCTTCATCAAGCGTCTTGCTGAGGTCGAAAAAGAGGTTGCCGAGTACGAGCAGCTGATTAACACCCTCAAGACCTTCAGGTCCGAGATCGAAGGCATCATGACCCTTGAATATGAAGATAACAAGAACGAGCTCATGTCAAAGACCAACGATCCATCCAATGCAGATGATATCAGGTCTGGCATCGAGGAGCTCAAGAGCAAGGTCGCAGAGGCTGACCAGAAGAGAACTGAGCTCAACGCCAAGGTACAACAGTACCAGGGTGAGGGCTATGTCATTGGAGACCTCGAGACAGCAGGTCAGAAGATCCTCTGGGACTTTGAAAAGGATGTGGGAGCCTTCGATGAGAAGATCGGTAAGCTCAAGGAGCTCGAAGAGCGCCTCAACGGAATGGACACCAGGTGGATGGACGAGGTCGTTGGAGTGATCCGCGGCAAGTTCAAAGACCCTGGTCTCATCGACGAGATCACCGAGGACCTCAACAACATGGACACAGAGATCACCGCCAGGGAAGAGAAGAGGAATGCTATCAAGGCGGAGATGGAGACATGGAAGGAAGAGGGATTCGTTATCGCAACGCTCGAGGCCATCATCGACGAGGCTATCGAGCCTATAGTTACCGTTCACGAGCAACTGACCGCAAGCATCAACGGCTTGAAGGAGATAGAATCAGAGCTTGGCTCAATGGATGTCAAGTGGTTCGAGACAGAGGCCGAAGAGCTCAAGGGCCAGCTTAGGGACCCCAACGAAGTCGAGGCTGTCAAGGAGAAGATGAACGGGCTCAAGGAGAAGATCTCCCAGGACAGGAACAGACGCAACGAGCTTACAGAGAAGTACGATGCGTGGATCGAGGAAGGTTACGAGTTCAGTGGCGAAAAGGACGCCCTGTTCGACAAGAACCTCTACGACCTCGAGGAAGCCTTCAAGCAGTTCGAGACGAACATCCAGGTCCTCATATCGACCAAGGAGAAGCTCGAGGCCATCGACTCTGGCGACCTCAAGTGGTTCGGAGAACAGGTCGATGCCATCAAGGGAGACCTTGGAAAGATCGACATTGCCACAGAGGTCGAAGGGCGGTTCAAGGAACTGGTCACCGAGGTCATGAGGCAGAAGGAGGTCAGGGACGGATTCAAGGCCAACCTCATGAAATGGAAGGAGGAAGGCTTTGTCTGTGATGAGCTCGATGAGAAGATCGATGCTGTCCTTGAGGAAGCAGAAGCTGCCCATAACTCCTTGTCTGAAAAGATCCAGAAGCTTGTGGAAGCCGGCCAGAAATTGGCAGGTCTCAATACCAAGTGGTTCCAGGGCGATGCTGACGTCATTGAAGGAAAGCTAAAGGACCCAGAGCAGCTCGAGGCCATTTTTAGCGAGCTTGAGAAGCTCGAGGAGAACATCAATGCCGAGGAAGCTCGCCGTGGTGAGCTTAAGGCCAAGCTCGAGGAATGGCGTGGCAAGGGTTTCAATGTCGAGAAGCTCGATACCGTTATGGAAGAAGAGCTCAAGATCATCGAGACCGAGTTCGAGTCCTTCGAAAAGGACCTCAAGACCCTTCTGGAGCTTCAGGCAAAGCTCGGCGGTGGCGCACCAGCCGCTGCCGCACCTGCAGCAGCACCAGCAGCTGAAGGAGAGCCAGCCCCAGAGCCAGCCGGTGACGCATACGAGTTCACGGAGCTGGACCTCAACACCAACCTGACGTTCAAGACCTTTGTGGTCGGAGCATCTAACAGGTTCACCCACGCAGCAGCCCAAGCAGTTGCTGACAAGCCAGCAGATTCTTACAACCCACTATTCATCTATGGTGGCTCTGGGCTTGGAAAGACCCATCTGCTCAATGCTGTGGGGAACTACATCAAGCAGAACCACTCCAACATGACCGTGGTCTACGTTACTGTGGAGAAGTTCACCAACGACCTCATCGAAGCTGTTCGGCTTGACAAGCTCAACGAGTTCAGAAGCACATACAGAAAGGCAGACGTCCTCCTCATTGACGATATCCAGTTCCTGGGCGGAAAGGAATCCACACAGGAGGAGTTCTTCCATACCTTCAACACGCTCTACTCTGCCCGCAAGCAGATAGCCATCACCTCAGATCGGCCTCCGAAGGACATTCCGACCCTGGAGGATAGGTTGAGGTCAAGGTTCGAGGGTGGTCTTATCACAGATATACAGCCACCATCTCTGGAGACCAAGATCATCATCTTGAGGCGTGAGGCCAAGAAGCAGAACCTCGACGTTCCAGACGAGGTCATGCATCTTCTTGCATCCAAGATAAAGACCAACATCAGGGAGCTCGAGGGCGCACTCACCAAGATAGCTGCCTACTCCGACCTTCAGAAGAAGAAGATCGACACAGAGCTTGCCAACGAGGTCCTCAACGACATCCTTGAGGAGAAGAAGGCTGGCGGTGGAGAAGGTGGAGAGGGTGGAGACTCAGAACCCACAGCCAAATCCAAAGAGCTTATGAAGAGGTTGTCAAGCCTCAAAGCAAGCCTCAAGGACAAGGAAGAGGAAGCAGAAGGTGGAGAGGCACCTGCAGAGGGTGGTGAAGCCCCAGCAGAAGATGGTGCAAAGGCCAAGTGTCTGAACTGTGGCAAGATGGTCCCAGCAAACACTGACAAGTGCCCAGAATGTGGCACCCAGTTCGCAGGAGACATGTTCGAGTGCCCCAAGTGCAAGCAGATGGTCCCCACCAACGCAACCGAGTGTCCTAACTGCAACGTCAAGTTCAAGAAGGAATAGGTCCGGGGTTATACCCATGGAACCGTCAGAGATCGCTTATCTCAGGTGGTTCAAAGAGAGCCTACCTGTAACGCACGACCTATGTGACAGCTGTATCAGCGGTATCGCTCCTAAGGAGATAGGGATCAAGTCGTTCAAGGACATCCAATCCGAAGACCTTGGGTTCAACGAGTTCTACCCAGGGTCCCGTGATCTACTTGCGGAGGAGCTTCGACTTCCACCTGAGGAGCTGTATGTCGCCCAGGGAGCATCGCCTGCGAACTTCCTTGTGAACATGCTCCTGGTCGAGAAGGGAGACACAGTCCTGGTCGAAAGTCCGGTCTACGAGCCCCTTGCCAGACTCCCTGAGATGTTCGGTGCCAAGGTCAAGTATTTCGAGAGGACCTACGAGAACAACTATCAGCCGGACATCGAGGGTCTCAAGGAGATGATCGACGACAAGACCAAGCTGATCGTCCTTACAGACCTCCACAATCCATCCTCGGTCAAGCTCATGGACCAGAACTGCTTCGCTATCGGGGACCTGGCAGATGATCACAACGTGAAGGTCCTGGTCGATGAGGTATACAGGGATGCTGTATCTATAACCCGGGTGTCAGGCCTTTCCAGACTTTCTCCCAACATCATCGCCACCAACAGCTTCACCAAATCATATGGTATGGCAGGTCTACGGTATGGGTGGATCGAGGCCGAATCCAGCTTCATCCAAAAGCTCCGGGTCTTCCAGAACTACCATGTGGTGGTCCACCCCCAGGTTCCTGACATGATCGCTCGCAAGGCCATACCGAAGATGGCAAAGCTGCGTGCAAGGACCCACTCGATCCTTGAGCCCAACTACAAGATCATCCGAGGCTGGTTGCAGAACCATCCATATCTTGAGCAGTTACCTGCAGTAACCCCAGCTGGAGTAACAGTATTCCCTAGGTTCAAGCCGAAATATCGGGGTGTTGACACGGTCAAGCTCGTCCATCACCTTATCGTGAGAGAGAACATGGCTGTGGTCCCTGGCCACTTCTTCAGAGCGCCTGGCCACATCAGGCTCGGGCTTGGGAAGAAGACTCCGAAGGAGTTCAAGAGGTTGTTGCCGATACTGGACCGTGGTCTGAAGACATGGTTCGATCATAAGTAATTCCTGAAGACCTGATGTACATCTTTCTAGTACTGACCCCTCCGAACGACCTGGAAAAAGGAAGATAGGTCGATACATATACTGACAAGATCGGATGATAATGCTATGAATACTGATCCTTCCGGACGAGCTGGAAAAGGGGAAGATAGGTCGATACGTCATACTGACAAGATCTGCCACATAGTAAGACGTATCGATATCTTGTTGTTTTTTCCAGCTCGTCCTACAGGTTCAGTCCCAAAACCTCTTCGTCCGCATGTAATTGATCTCACGCTCCAGGATCTCCCGGAGCATCTGAATCTCGACATCTTCAGTGTACTGCTTGGCAAGAATGCGAGCGGCAGTGTCAGGGCCCACTCCATGTGCTGCCAGGACCAGCAATGCCTGGGGGCCATACTCCATCACCAGGTTCGCGTTGGTCATGAGGCGTCTGAACGTCTTTTCCTGCTCTGGGGTCCGCTTGCATCCGTCCCGTGAGGCCTTGGCAGCCTTCTCAGCATCCTTGTCATGGAGACTGACGGCTGCAACCAGGACCGAGGAGCACTTCATACATCGTAGGTCCTGCTTGGCCCTCCCCACGTTCACGCGCCGCGTGGAGCCACAGCTCAAGCAGATGAGACGTAGGGTCTGGGTCTCAAGCCTCCGCTTGAGCGCTTCGAGTATCTGCCTGTCCTCTCGCTCCGGGGCCAGGAGGTCCTTTGTGCGTCTGAAGCCGAGCCTTCCGATGGGAGAGATCTTGCTCTGGACCAGCTTGATGTTCCCGGACTGGACCTCGTTGAGAACGTATTGTGTGTTCGGGATGTCCAGATGCTCTGCCATGACCTTGTTGATTGTCTCGTGGTAGATGGGGGTGTAGCGGTAGTTCTCGATGAGCTTGTCGATGTTTATCATCGTGGTGTCCAGTTCTTTGCGCAGGGCTCCGAACTTCTTTCCGATGTGGACAAAGCGCCACTTCACGTGCTCGGAGTTTCGCAGGACCAATTCCATGAGCCTTGGGAGGTCACCGGCATCCACATCGTTGAGGTAGGCCTCAAGGGTCTTTGGGTCCACAGGCTCGGGAATATCAAGGATGATGCGGTATGGGTCAGATGTCATCCCCACAGCTGCCCCCAACCGTGAGCCGACCATGGAGGAGAGGTACTGGCCAAGGGTCTCGTTGACCCTGGAACCAAAGCAGCAGTTGAGAACGATGGTGTTCAGACCCCGTTCGATCACGATGTTATCGTCGAAGGCCATGGTCTGCTCTTCGTTGGCCTGCCGCATCGCAAGCTCTGATAGCAGTTCGAAACCTGCTTTGTTCAGGTGCTTGAGGACCCACTTGACATCCTTGTCTCGTTTGTTCCTCTTGTCCAAAACATATTCTATGATGACCCTGCGGAAATGGCCGACCTGCTGCGATACTTCGAACGGCACTGGCAGGTCCTCACCTACCCAGGCTGGTAGAGCTCCTGGGTCGTTGATGGGCTCAACTAGGATCTCCTCGTTCGATACCTCGACCACCCTCCAGGATGCCCCTTTCACGATGAACGATGCATAGGGATTGAGATATGTGGCTACGAAGGACTCATCAAGCTGGGCCACTGGCTTTCTCGTCGTGATGTCGATGACCTTGAACGACCTCTCATCCGGTATCATGGAGATGTTCGCATAGAAGTATTCCCTGGACCTACGGGACCGGGATACCTCACCTGCTCCATCGCTCTTGTCATAGAAGAACATACGGATGTCGTTGAGGTAGTTAGCAAGACCTCGGACGTCCTCCAGGGTCAGGTTCCTGTATGGCCAGGACCGTTTGTAGATGGAATGGATCGCCTCCAGGGGAAGCTTGTTCGGCCCCTCGCCCTGCATGGTTATCGATATGAGCTGATTGGCAAGCACTGCCATGGAGTCTGTCCTTATCCTGATGTCCTCGGCTCCTTTGTCCTGCGATAAGCGGATGCAAGCAAGACCTTCCAGGACCTCGTCGAAATCCGTGGTCACCATCATCCCTTTGGAGACCTGGTCCATTTTGTGTCCCGCCCTTCCGAACCTCTGGATGAGACGCGAGACGGTCCGGGGGGAGTTATACTGTATCGACAGGTCAACAGTGCCGATGTCTATACCCAGTTCCAGGGATGATGTGCATATCAGGCCCTTGAGGCGCCCCGCTTTGAAGGTATCTTCTGCATTAACGCGGACCTCTTTGGAGAGCGACCCATGATGAATGCCGACAGGAAGCTTGGGGTAGGCCCGGGAGAAGATGTTCGCAAAGGACTCCGCTGTATCGCGGGTGTTGACAAAGAGTAGGGATGATGTGTGTTGCTCGATGAGTTCCTTGCAGGCCCTCACTGCTGCCCCCATCTCTGCGGTCACTGGCCCGAACGCTGCATTGTCGGGGTCCTTCTCCCCAACAAGGGGTACCTCTACCTTGAAGTCCACCTTCTTCGGGGTCTTGACCTGGATGACCCTGACCATCCTGTCCACTCCTCCAAGGAAGTGCCCGACCTCCTCGGGATTGCCAACTGTTGCGGAGAGACCGATGCGCTGTATCTTGTATCCAGTTAGAGCGTCCAGTCGCTCGAGGGCCACGGCCAGCTGCCACCCGCGCTCATCGTCTGCAAGCTCGTGGATCTCGTCCACGACCAGGTATCTCACGCTCATCAGATGCCTACGAAGCCTCTTGCCGGTGAACAGGATCTGTAGCGTCTCCGGGGTCGTGATAAGGACCTCTGGAGGCTTCTTGCTCATCTTGGCTCGTTCATACTGGGTCGTGTCCCCGTGCCTCACAGCGATGGTCAGACCCAGCTTCTCGGCCCATAGCTCCAGTCGCTTGAGCATATCACGGTTCAATGCTCGGAGTGGTGTGATGTATATGAACTTGAAACCTGGTTGGTCCTGTTCCTTGGCAAGCTTCTCTGGCTTTCCCTCCTTATCCTGGAGCAGACGGGAGAAGATCGGTAGGACCGCAGCTTCTGTCTTGCCCATGCCAGTGGGCGCGATGAGTAGGACGTGCTTCTTGTTCATGATCGGCTTTACAGCTGCTATCTGTGGAGGTGTGGGTTCTGTAAAGCCGTCTGCGAGGAGCACTTCGCGGACGCTGGGGTGTAGGTTTTCGAAGACCACGTTCCCCGCACACGAGAGGTTGGATATAAGGTTAGAGGCTAGATGGTACTAAGAGGAGACTGGTACAATATCCAGAAGGAAATACCACCGTTGCAGGTGAGGAGGGGAGTGGGACGAGCCAGCAACGGTGGTAGGGTGGGGGGGAGGGTGGGGGCTTGGGGTGGGCTCCTCCATAACTTTATTCAACCACCGTACCAATCCCCTCCCGTGCCATCCAACGTGTTCTACGCCCGCTACCCCTTCCTCGAAGGGTCCAGACTGATGCTACAGAACAACGGCATCAGTGTCGACAGGCTCATCAAGGACCCCCTGTTCGTCAAGCCCAGGCAGGATGCTATTGAGCGGATCCTCGAGGCCATCGAACGGGGTGATGATGCCACAGAAGATATCGTCCACTTCGAGGCCATGCAGGAGTCCGACTGCATGATGGTCATAGCCTCGAGCGTTATCGCCAGAATGATGGTATCCTCCATCAAGGACGACCTCCTGTTCAACTGGTATGCCCACTATGTAGCATTGACCGAGCATAGGATGCTTATGGAAGAGGACGAGGATGGAATCCTGGATGTCGCCCTCCACTTCGAGATAGAGCCAGACATCGATGGCGAGACCTACAAGCTCCAGTTCACAGATTATCTCAAGCATTCTGCAAGGCTGAAAGGGCCAGAGTGGAAGCTCATCAATCGGGGCCTAGACAACGGCCAGGTCTCGCTTACGAAGAAGGTCTTCATCAGGATGCTCATGGAGACCATCCGGCTCTACACACTGGACAAGCTACATGAGATGGCCGAGAACGTGCCAGAACCTGTGCTTAAGGCCATGAAGAAGGAGTTCCAGCAGGACATCAAGAAGATCAGAAAGGAGCTGGACTCGAAGAAAGCTGAATACGAGAGCGAGAACCTGGGGGAGGTAACGGCCGACGCTTTCCCTCCCTGCGTTGTTCTACTCATCGAGCGCATGAGGAAGGGGGACAACCTATCTCATGAAGCGAGGTTCGCAGTGGTCTCGTTCCTCCACACCATAGGTATGGGTAGCGAGGATATCCTCAAGTTCTTCGGGACCTCCCCAGACTTCGACGTGGAGCGCAGCCGGTACCAGATAGAGCATATCACAGGCAAGAGCTCATCCACAGAATATACTCCTCCAGAGTGCAAGTCGATGAAGGGGTTCGCTATCTGTCCAGGGGAGAACAAGCTCTGTGCCAAGCGCTGGATGAGCCACCCGCTAACATACTACAGGATCCGTGGCAAGGATATCCGCAAGCAGATGGCGGAGGCTGCGATCGAAGCTGAAAAGGCTGCAGCGGCTCAAGCCAAAAAGGCGGAAGCTGAAGCTAAAGATGAATCATCTGATGGCCCTAACAAAGAAAGTGATGGTCAATCTTCTAAGACGAACTGAATTGAGATCACTCCGAAATCTTCGAGATGATGCCCAACTTCGCCACATTGATTTAAAATGGACTTGAAGTTGGACGTACCCTGAATTCGACCTGGAATGATTCAAATTGAAAATGTCAAATTCAGGATGATAAAGATTGGTCGATATTCAGGACAAATACCGTTGTGAGTTAGTCCTGAATATCGATTCTTTGTGGATAATCTCGTAGATTTCTACGTTCTCTCACTTCAGCTCGTAAAATGCATTATACGCGTTCACACAAGCGAAGATGTCCACTTTTGAACTGATCTCGAAGGGCGAGTGCATAGCAAGTATGGCCGGTCCACAGTCCAGCACGTCCATGTTGTGCTGTGCCAGGAACTTGGCCACTGTCCCTCCGCCGCCTTCGTCAACCTTGCCAAGCTCTGCAGCCTGCCATGGGACCTTCTTCGAGTTGTAAAGCTTACGGACCTTGCCGACGAACTCCGCTGTCGCATCGTTGGACATGTACTTTCCACCAGAGCCTGTGAACTTGGTGATGACGATACCGTAGCCGATCTTGGCAGCGTTCTGCATCTCATGAACGTCCTTGAATATCGGGTTCACACCAGCGTTCACGTCTGCAGAGAGCGCCATGGAAAGCTCGAGGGATCTTCTCAATCCAGCATCCCTGTAGTTGGGGTTCTTCTTCTCCATGAGGTCTCCGATGGTGTTCATCAGATACTTGGACTTGACACCGGTTGGTCCATCGGAGCCGATCTCTTCCTTGTCGAACAGAAGGGCCATAGCGGTCCTCTTGGGCTTCTTGACGTCCAATAGTGCCATGACCGAGGTGAAGGCGCAGATCCTATCGTCCTGGCCGTAGGCTCCGACCAGGCTCCTGTCCAGACCTACCTCGCGTGCCTTGTAGGCTGGGACGATCTCCAGCTCTGCGGACACGAAGTCCTCCTCCACCATGCCATAGTTCTTGTTCAGGTAGTCAAGGACGAAGAGCTTGACCTTCTTCTTGGCCTTCTCATCATTTATCGGCATGGAACCGACAAGGACCTGTAGCTCCTCTCCCCTGATACCATCTGGAAGCTTGCGAACGTTCTGCTTCTTGCCAGACAGGTGGGGAAGGAGGTCTGTGATCGTAAAGACAGGGTCCTCATCCTTCTCGCCTATGACGATATCCACGGTCTTGCCGCTGGCAAGGATCACTGTCCCGTGGAGCGCAAGTGGGATGGATGCCCACTGATACTTCTTGATGCCCCCGTAATAGTGGGTACGCAGAAGGGCCAGTCCGAGGTCCCCGGACTCGTAGAGTGGGTTCTGCTTGAGGTCCAGCCTTGGAGCGTCCACATGGGATGCAACGATATTGAGGCCGTTCTCAAGTGGCTCGGACCCGATGATCACAGCTGCAAGGTTCTTTCCGCGGTTGGTCGTGTATACTCTGGTCCCGACTGAAAGCCTCTTTACCTTATCGAGTGGTTTAAAGCCGTTCTTCTCGAGCAGGGCTGTGAGATATACCACAGCTTCACGCTCGGTCTTTCCAGCGTCAAGGAACTTGATGTACTCTTGAGCAACCTTGTTCATCTTGTTCTGGGTCCGCTTGGTCATACCGTCCCAAGCTGAAGTTGGTTTGAAGCCAAGCTTCTCCTCTTTCTTGGAGCCTTCTTTGGATGCCTTCTTCTTTGCAGCCATAGTGATCGCCTAGCGGGCAAATCGGGTTCTCTGTATATATGTTATCTGGATAGGGTATGCGTAGTAGACGATCGAACGGAGCTAAAGCTCTGAAAAACTACTGGAATAGATCGATATACAGAGACTATGGAAGAAATCTCAATCTCTGGATATCGACCAGTCTTCATACTTTTTCAGAGCTGTGCGTAGGCGGATCGGCTACTACGCATTGCCCTATTCTTTGAAGAATGAACATCAGATCTGAAAACAAATGGAAGAGACCCTCACTCGCCGATGATCTGGACGATTATGTCCCTGGACCTTGGCTTGTTATCGAGCTCTATGAACACGATCTCCTGCCAGGTACCCAGTATCGGCTTTCCCCCATTGAAGGGGACAGTCAGGGATGGTCCGAGCATGGCCGCACGAACGTGGGAGTGACCGTTGCCATCGTTCCACTTGAGGTGATGCTTGTAAGGCATGTCCTTGGGAAAGAGCCTCTCCAGGGCATCGTCCACGTCTCCCAGAACACCGTTCTCATACTCAAGAGTGGTCACGACACCTGTGGCTCCAGGGCAGAACACTGTTGCAATACCGTCCTTGAGGCCTGAACGCTTGATGGCTTTGGCCACCTGGTCGTTGAGGGCGATGATGTCGACCCCGCCTTTGGTCTTGACCGGTATGGAATCTGAAACGACTGGCATTGGACCCCCAGAATTGGTCGTTGGATATAAAGATATTGGATACTGGGTTAGACAGATGCTGTAGCTGGGGCTCATTGTTGAATGAAATAAAAAAAAGAAAGTCGTGTGCGGATCTATGACCCGCACACAAAGGCGGTTGAAGCTATTCCCGTAAGTTTCCTTCGTCGATGCAGGATGCATCGGAAACTTCGGGACGCAGCTGCGTCAGACCGTCAAGGTCCTCAGCGGCCGCGCGCGGGAAAGAGAAAGCAGCCATATGGCTGCTTTCTACTCATTGCAACTTCAGCTTCTTTCCACAAGACTGACACTCAACGGTTATCGGCCTTGTGGGGTCGGTCACCTGCTGGATCTCCTTGCACTTGGGGCACTGGATCTTCACAGGCTTTGCCTTCTTTGCCTTCGTCTTACCGACAGGCTCGAACTTCTTGCGCTCTGGCTTGGCGGCGGTGGAACCACCGGCCACAGATGCCTTGGCCCTCTTGGACTCCTCCTCCCTGATAGCTTCCCTCTCCTCATCGGAGATGGATGGCTTCATCCGGGAGGTCAGGAGGAACACGAGGATGGCTGCGATGATGGCTCCAACGATGATACCGATGACGATACCGATACCGATGTTGAACGCTGCCTGTGACTGGGCTGCTGCTGCATCTTCGAGCTCGACATCCCTTGTTACTTCGTTGTTGTTGTCGTTGCTCTCGATGATGTCCTCGCCGTCGTCCACGGTCGCCTTGAGGGTCACCTCACCGGTAACCTTCCAGTCGAACTTGACGTCCTTGGTGCTGCCTGCGCCGACCTTGATGGACTGGCTTCCGCCCTCGATCATCGAGTCGTCCGCATACATCTTGACGAACACGTTCTCTGCATCCTGGGTTCCGTTGTTCCAGACACGAACCGTTATCGTTGTGGTCTTACCCTTTTCAGGACTGTCCACCTTGATGATGCTGCAGACGAGGTCTGGCATCTCAACGGTAACGTTGAACCGAAGTGACTCCTTGAACGATGCAGAGGCCTGCCCGCTCTTTGGCACGACGGTGACTGTCACTGGAATGTCCGTTCCATCCCTTGCTGGGTCATACTTGCCGTTGACTACCTTGAAGGTGGCGACAACTGTAGCCTCGCTGTTCGGGTCGAGCAGGAGACTGGAGATAGATGTTGCCTGGCCTTCCTTCTGGAAGGTCACTGCGTAGCGGCTGCTTGACAAGCTCGAGGTCTTCTCGAAGGTGAAGGTATCCTTGGCATTACCGAGGTTCCTTACACGGAACTTGTACTGTGCACCGTCAAGGGAGTTCGCGTCCAGAGTGATCTCGCTGTTGGAGATACCAGAGACATGGACCTTGTAGTCCTGGTCCAGGGTAATGGAGAAGGCCTGGTCCTTGTACTTGGTATCGTCGTTCTGGGAGGTCACACGGACGGTCACATCATAGTCGTCGGCCTTGATCTTCTCTGGGTCATTGACGTCCTCCAGTGCAGGTATGGTGATGTTGACCCATACGTTCCTGTAGGTGTCAGGATCCAAGGTGATCTGGCTTGGTGTGATGGTGGTCCACTTGAGGATCTCGCCCTGTCCCTGATCTGCAAGGTCGAAGGTATCCCTGGCATTGCCAGTGTTCTTGACCTTGAGCTGGAAGGAAGCCACATCACCAGGCATGACGTCCTCGGTGGTGTCGCCGCCAGCAACGGACAGGGTAAGGTCTGGAAGCCTTGTGACTATCACAAGAGCGCTGACCTCGACGGTCGTGGAGTCATCCTCGGAGGTTGCGGTCACGTTGATGTAGTACTGACCAGCAATGGCCTCGTCAGCATCCAGTGGGATGTCGACGTTGAGGGTCACTGTGGTGTATGCATCAGCGCCAACGGTCTTGGAGGATGTGATGGAAGCCCATCCCTCAGGGTCGGAGCCCTTGGAGATCTTGAGGCCGATCTTGTCCTCGTCGTTACCGTCGTTGGACACCTTGAGGGTGAACTGTACGGACTGGCCAGGCTCTGCCTCCTGCTGCTCGGACACAGGGTTTGTGATCTCGAGGTCGATATCGTAGACCTGCTCGATGACGGTGGTGATGGTTATTTCATCATACACCTTGGAATCATCGATGCTGGTATAGTTCGCCTTAGAGGTCGCCCTTATCTTGATGTCGTAGTCACCAACGGTCACGTCCTCGGTGACCTTGACGGTCACGACAACTACCTGGTTAGCACCATATGCAACATTTGTGATGAACTCAGGTGATACACTGACCTTCCACTCTGAGCTTGGAACCTCTTCGATCGTGAACTCAATGTCGTTGAGATCGGTGTTCGCAAGGTTACCCAGGGTCACATTATACTTGACGACCCAATCCCCAGAGCCGGAGATGTCTGTTGCTTCCTTTTCCTCATCATCAGCGTTCAGGGACAGATCGTAGGCCTTCTTGATGTTCAGCTCAAGGTCCTCGGTCTCGACAACATCAGGTCTGGTCGAGTCACCCTCTGAAATGAAAGTGATGGTGATCAGACACTGGGTTGGCTCCACCTGATTATGGATGCTCACTGTGACGGTCACATCTTCGGATGCTCCAGACGCGATGGTACCGGTCTGTGACTTGACGGTGACCTGGTTGATCTCTGTATGATTGTTCTTATCATACTCTATCTTGAACCTGTCATCAGCTGTTCCATCGTTGGTGACAGTGATCGTATACTCGACCTCTGCCTTGGTGCTTGTGTCTGTGAGCTTCGGAACGATGTCCATTGGCTCGACGTCATCGATGACTATCTTCCTCTTGGCCTGTACGTCGGCCTTGAGGTCGAGAGTGTCAGTGACGGTCAGACCCTTCTGGTCTGCGCCTTCGGATGTCGCCTTGAGCTCGATTATCTTCTGACCGGTCTGGGAATACTCCTCTGGCACTGTGACGTTGATCCACAATGTCTTGGAGAGTCCGATACCGACGTTCTCGATAGAGTTGGTCTCGATATACATGGTTCCATCCATGTAACCATAGGCGTCGACCCACTCCGTGTTCGAGCCTGTGAACTCAAGTGAGAACGTGTCCTTGGCAGTTCCTGCGTTTTTGATAGAGACCTTGAAGGTCACCGGGACGCCTGGGTCTGCTTTCAGGTTGTTCTTGATGGAGTCGAGGTCCACATCGAAGTACTCGTTGACAGAGATGGTCACTTCCTGGAAGTCCTTGATGGTGGCCTTGCCAGCAGACTTTGCGGTGATGTTGTATGTGAAGTTGTTCGCCGCTGTCTTGTCTGGCACGTTCACCGTTACGTTCAAGGTCTTTGTGTTATCCGGGCCGAGGGTCCAGGAGCTGAACTCGAGGGACACCCAGTTGGAGTTGGAACCGGTGACGGTGATATCGAAGTCATCCTCGCCATTTCCGCTGTTCTTGACCTTGAGCTTGAACTGTGCTGCTGCTCCTGGGTCAACCTCTACGAGGTTGGACGAGGAGGTCGTGAGCCTCACAGCGTATACCTGAAGGACCTTCAGGGTCAGGGTCAGGTTGTCGACTATCACATCGTCATCATCGCTGGAGGAGGTCGGACCCTCGGACCAGGCTGTGATGTTGATGGTATACCTGCCAACCGGAATGATCTCATCGCCAATTGGTGGTACGGACACAGTGATAGTGGCGTTGCCGATATCATTGGCTGCGATGTTCTGGGTGGAGTTCTCGATGTTGATGTTGTCGAACGGATGGTCATCGTCATCTTCGAGCTTGAAGTAGTCGATGGCCTTGGTTCCCTTGTTCCTAAGCTGGATGAAGAACACACCGTCCATTCCTGGCTCTACCTCTTCGTAGTCATCCGCGGTGAACAGATCACCGGCGTAATCCTCCTCGATGGTCGTGGTATAGAAGATCTGGTCAGTCACACCAGCTTCTGACAGGGACTCTGCTGTCACACCACAGTATACGGAGCCCAATGCTGGGTCCGCACCGTTGAGGAACTCTACGGTCAGGTTGACCTTCTCATTGTTGCCAGGAGTGATTATCGGTGTTGTCAACTGGTCGAGTGGTATCGAGAACTGGACCTTGTCGCCATAGTCTGGATGGTTCAGGGAGAGCCTGAACCTGTCGTTCTCTGTTCCCTTGTTCTCTACGACCACGGTGTAGAGCTTGCTGGAACCGATCTTTGCATAGGATGCATTGGTTCCAGTATACAGGATAACGTCGTGGTTCGGCCTGAGTTTGAGGGTCAGGGAAGTGTTTATCACAATGTCATCATCTGTTGTGTAGGCTGTGCCGTTGGTGGTCTTGACCTGGATGACGAACTTGTATGTGTCAGCCTCGACACCACTGGAAGTGGTTGGCATCTCAACGGTGAGGTTTGCAAAGCGGATCTCACCAGAGGGGATGTCTATGGCCTTGACACCGTATCCCTCATACTCGAGCGAGTAGAGACCATCGAAGGCCGTTGGGAACTCCAAGACCTTGATGGAAAGCCTGTCCTCGCCGGAGCCGGTGTTGTACACTGATAGATTATAATAGACATATTTAGTGGTCGTATCTGTGGAGAAGCCAGAAGCGATGTTGTCCTTGTTGGCATCGATGTCCACATTGTAAAGCTGCGGGATCTTGGCCGTCAATGGAAGGAGGAAGAACTGGCTTGGGTCTCCCCTGGACGAGATGTTCACGGTGAAGAAGTAGTTGCCAGTTGTTGCATTGTATGGCACTGCTGCTGTCACGGTAAAGTTGTAGAACTCATCGGCTAGAAGGTCCTCGACACTTGGGACGGATGGTGTTGGGTCCCAGTAGGTCATGACCTCGTTGTTGTTGGAGAAGATGGAGATATCAAAGTCATCTTCGCCGTTTCCAATGTTGACCACACGCAGGTCGTATGTGATGGAGTTGCCAGGGTATGCATCGGAGATGATGGCGGAGTAGCCTGGCTGTGGTTCTCCCTTCACGTTGTAGACCTGGTCGACGTCAACTGTCAGGATCTGATAGTCAGATGCTGTGGACAGAGTTGAGTTCGAGTAGAGCGTGAACGTGTAAGGGTCGCCGGAGAGAGCACCATTGGGCACTGTCATGGTGACGTTGACGTTCTGCTTGTTCGCGGTCCCAGGCTGGATGGTCAGGGAGTTCGGAGAGATGGATGCCTTTGTCCATCCATACTGGACAGGCACGTCGAACTGCACATGGTCCTCACCGTTCCCGGTATTGACTATCTCGAGCTTGAACTTCACCTGGGTCCCAGGAGAGGCCATCTCGGAGATATTAAGGCCGTTGAGGGTCAGTGAGTAGTCCTGTGCAACGATAGCCGAGGACTTCGCAGAGTCGTTGGATATCGGTATGACAGAGTCACCGACGGAGGTTGCATTGACGTAGATGTCAGCGATGTCACCGGCCTGTGGGTTCTTGGACTTGGCTGGTGGATAGACCGTGAGGGTCGTGTTGTAGTATTCGTTCGGTGCGAGGGAAGAGGTCACAGAGTCCCCAACAGATGCGGACCAGCCGTCAACTACACGGGCTGGAGGCATGAACATGTCCATGTTGAAACTGTCGTAGCCATTACCTGTGTTCTGCACTGAGATATTGAAGATGATGAAGTTCCCTGCTCCGATCTCAACATACTTGGCACCCTCGGTGTTGATGTTAACGTTGAAGATCTGGTTGACGTTAACACCGAAAGAGGCTGTGGAGCTAACTGTGTTGTTAGCGTTGGATGTCGCCTTTACCTGGAACGCATACTGCTGTGCCAGAGCGTTGTATGGCACAAAGAAGTTCAGGGTCGCGGACATGTTCTCATCTGGGTTCAGGTCCGTTTTGGAGTATGCGATGGTTGGTGTTCCCCATCCGGATGGGAAGGTATCGACCGTGAGGTCGAACTTGTCCACATCGTTTCCAGTGTTGGTCACATTGAACTGGATCGAACCTGGGTTTCCACGAGCGAAGGCCTGCACAGCAGGTGTCTCGATGGCAACACTGTAGGTCCTCTTGATGCTGGTCGACACCTGAATGCTGTCAGTGACCGTTGAGTTGGTCTTTGACTGGATCGTGATGTCCACCAGGCACAGGTCGGTCACGGATGCATTTGCTGGCGCTGTAACTGTCAGCTGGCCAGAGATGGTACCGGTGATCGCCTGCAGGGTTCCGGTGGAGGTCGGGGTTATCGTCGCCCTCCATCCCTTGGAGTAGTACAGGGGGTTTCCGGATGCATTGAGGTTATGCATGATCTTGTACTGGTCGTTCTTTGCTCCCACATTCTTGACAGTGAACGGGTACTGCACAGAGTAACCAGGCCTCACCTCTTTTGCGGTGGATGACATAGTTACTTCAACATCGTAGTCGGGGATATCTGCAGTTGCAGACATCGGTATCAACCCGACAACGAGGATGGCCGATACGACCATCAGAAGGGTTGTGATCAATATCACTAGCTTTTTTGACTTAGAGACCTTAGAGTCCATGGTCTTTTCACCAATTTCTCCAACTGTCTGGGTATATATTAACATTATGGAGATGCGGTAAAACAAAAGTATAACATCAGCACCAATAAGTTTAATTATAGTTATACGATTGTATAACCATGAGCGTCGACTGCTGAACAACGTACAGAGCGTGTACGGTTTTTCGGCATTTTCACACTGGTGGGAGACATATGGTAAAGAAGTTGTTCGCGGTAAAAATGGAGTCGGGGGAAAAGGAGATAATGGATTTCATCTCCAAAAACTCACACCTCACTTTAGCGAGGATGTACGCCCCATTGATCGAGGTCAATACCCGTCATTGGATGGGGGTTCTTGCGCATTACCGATTAGAGCAGGACACCGGGATGGACCTCTTAGCATACGAGGAGATCTTTGCTTTACCGACGGACCGCTCCTCCGCAAGCCGCTACAAATCGAACACCCGAACGGCCCGTTCTGTGCCCGGACTTTACCTCTCCCTCGAGGAGCATTTCGTGGACCGGGACGTGTTCCGCTTCTTCAATGAGGTCTTTGACGGCCTCTCTTTCGACAACACGATCCGAGTCATCGGAGAGTTGGATTACTGGGATATCTCGCTCAATGTCGGCTCCAATTACATCGACTCCTCACCGAACATGCGGCGGTTCGACCAGGACCTTGCTCTTGACCTTATCCTCTCGGTCCTTCTTGACAATTACTTTTGGCGCACGGCCATCGGCACATACAGGCAGCTGAACTCCGAGTGGTATGCCAGGCGGAACTACATCGAGAACCTGAAGCGCGATATCAGCCAGGATTATCTGGCAGAGCTGGAC
>JANQNL010000020.1 GCA_028279585.1 Thermoplasmatota archaeon | reverse complement strand
AGGATGCCCGTTACAAGACCTGTGATACCTGCACCAAGGGCTACTGCTAAGAATATCAGCCAGAAGAAGCAACCGCAAAAGAGCATGTCCCCAAACATATAGAAACCACTACTGGTCATGGCGGAAACGGCTCCTGCTATCAGGGCCAGGAACATAAGGCCAGTTATTCCAGACGTTGCTGTTCCAATGATACCGAAGGTAAGCGAGATGATGCTCAAAGGATGGTTGGTCCTTGGTATCGGTGGTGGCATCCCGCCTGCTGGATATGCGCCATATGGTGCTGCCATGTAACCTGGATATGGAACGCCCATTGGTGATGGTCTGAACTGTTCCTCCTCCTCTTGGTAATCCCTGGACCTGCCTCGTCCCCTCTTCTTTGGCTCATCATCAGGCTTGAGCTCCTCTGACCTCCTGCTTCGCCTTCTGCTCGAACGGGATGGGTCATAGTCCACCTTGTCTCCTTTAGGGTCGTAGTCAGGCTCAGACCTGGGTGGCGAAGGGTCGTAATCAGTGTAGGTGCTGGGCGTGATGACTGCCTCCTTCTGGGTATCCTCAACATAGAGATACGTCATGGTGGTATATAACTATTCTAGAACCCTTCCTTAACATCAAGCGGATTTCCATTAGAACGATATCAGGTTTATATCGGGTCGGTATGGCCCTTGTGGGGGATGTAAGGGAGCCCCTCACGGAACCTTCCTCGCCTTACATCCTCACCCTTGATCTGGTGGGGGAAGACCCAACATCCTACGCAGGAGAATGTCCATCTCGTTGAGCCTCTTTGGATGAGTGTTGCCCTTGTTCATCCGCTCAAGGACCTCCTTGTACAATGATGTCATTCCTTTGAGCTCGTGCTTTCTGACCTTGAACACATGGATGAGGACATCCGACTTGATGTCCATTGTGGGATTGTTCGAGCGCAGCCTTTTCCTCAACTGGTTCGTAACCTCCATCCCATGGCCCTCCTTCAGGACCTTGACGATCTGCCTGGGTTCCAGGTAGTTCTCGATAGAGAAGCGTGGTAGGATATGGATGCCGATGCCATTGGTCCCTACGAAGTCCTCGTCATCATAGTGACGGTTGATAGCCTTGCGAATGTACTGTGCCTTGTCCTTCCTGTTATCCCCATCTGTGAGGATCTGGACCTTGGATAGTGGGACACCCAGCATCTGGATGTTGACGATGTTTGCAAAGAACTTGAAGTTCGTCTCTCCAAGGCATGGTATGATCGCGACTTCCATGTCCTTGAAACCGAGCATGTTCATGTAGCGCTCGATGACGACCTTGTCCGTGGGGCCCTCGACCAGGAGGATCCTATCCAGGAAGAAGACCCGGGTGCCTGAAAGCTTTGTAACGTCGGAGATGACCCCTTCGACCTCCTCGACCTGGGTGGACTGGTTATGACCGCGTCTTACGACCTTGTAAACATTGACAGCAGGTTCGTGGGATATGAACTCGATAGAGTGAGTGGCAAGCATCACCTGCTTGAGAGAGCGTTTCATGATGTCGAACAGCTCTGATTGGGTCTCTGGGAAGATGTTGTTCTCAGGGGAGTCCGCAACGACGATGGAGCAGTCAGGATCGTACAGGCGCATAACCAGTGTCAGAACCTTCCGCGTTCCTTCAGACACCTCTCCAGTTGTATGGTCTGTGCCATTGAGAAGGAAACGCACGTGTTTCCCGTTGTCCCCGGATGGTTCCACGAAGATCTTCTCAAGCGTCGGAACGAGCTTTTGGCATTCAGTGAGAACCTTGCCTTCCAGGGATTCCTCGCCATGCTTCGGGAACAGGATCCCCTCTGTTATCCCCTGGTAGTTGATGAACTCGTCCAGGACCTGGTCGAGCTCTCCCTTGAGGACCGTGTGGGGATCGTAGATGAACGCCCTGCGGAAGTAGTCCTCCAGTATGTCTATCAGCCCCTGGGTGAACGTGGTGACTATCCCATCCTCGAGCTTGAGCTCGTCAGGACACTTGTTCGCACTGAATGCGACCAGTGTCTCGTTGGAGATGCCCTTGGTCTTGTTATCCAGTATGTGCAGCCCATCCTTGGACCTGATGTTCCATACAAAGAACCTGTTCCCATCGAGCCGGATGTCATATGTCAGTGTCTTGATACGCATCCCAAGGCGTTCCTTTTCCTTGTCAGACAGGACTGCTTCCATATCCGAGCTCTGGATGAGCTCCTGGATGTCAGTGTCGTTGAGGCTCATGGTGATGGAGAAGCCGAACTCCGGGTCCGGCTGCATTCCTTTATTGAAGAAGATATTGAACGGGTCAAAGGTGGCGCCCTCGAAGTTCTCCTTGAGGGTCCTTACTACGTTCAAGATGTTGGACTTGCCACTCCCGTTCTTTCCGATGAAGACATTAAGCCTGTGGTTGAGTGGACCCAGCTCAAGCTCGTAGACGGACTTGAAGCGACGTATGGCAAGGTTTCTGATGTACACGTTCGGACAACGGGGTCTGGGGATATGAGGGTTTCGCGGTCAGGTGCGGACCCGAGGCACCCGTTCCAGTTGACCGAAACCGCTATTATCGTTCCAGTCGTTCATCTGGTCATGCGACCCACCGACACCGGAGTCGACGCTGTATCTGGTGCCCTGTTGAACAGACACGTGAACGTTGTCAAAAAGAAGATGGGTACTGACGGTCTCCAGCGGTTCTTCGATGAGGTCAACAAGGACCGTCCCCGCTCCAAGATGATAGACTCCTCGAGCATCAATGAGAAGGAGTGGTATCCGTTCCAGCTCCTTTTGGACTTCTACGATGCTGAATCCGAGGTGCTCGTAGGTGATCCCAAGACCAAACGGAGAAAACTGGAGCATGAGATCGCCCAGGACCTTGGCGTACTCAAGTTCTTTGTAAAGTGGGTCGGCAGTCCTGCGATGCTTGCAGAGAAGGCGCACGAGCGCTGGAGACTGCTTCACAAGTATGGCCAGCTGGATGTCGATAACATGGGTGATACCTCTGGCACCCTGGTCCTTCGTGACTACTTCATCGATGAGAGGTTCTGCTACAGCATGGAAGGGTTCCTGGAGGGTCTTATCGGTGTGACGAAGAAAGACGTTAAGGTCCACCAGACCAAGTGCACGGCCAAGGGTGACGATGTGTGCGAGTTCGTTCTCGAGTGGAAGAACTGATCAGTACTTGTCAAAGCTTGCGAACTCTTCCACAGACTTCCTTGCTGGTCGCTCCTTTTCTGACTCGACCTGCTTCTCGGATAGCTCCGGGACCATCTCGTCAGCCTTCTTTCCAACGATCAACACGACCAATGGCATGACATCCTCCGGGATGCCCAGGACCTCCCGTGTCCTGGTGGGGGAGAAACCCGCGATAGGATGGGCCACTAGTCCCATGTCAGTTGCTCGGAGAATGAGGTTCTGTGTGGCCATTCCCGTATCGAACAGGTAGTAGACCCGCTCCCTGATGATGCAGTCATCTTCCTCCTTCGGACAGATGACGATCATCATGGATGCGTTCTGGGCCCATTCGTTCCCAGGCTTCAAGGCAGAGTGCATCTCCTTGAGGACCGCAGGGTCCCTTACGAAGATGTATCGCCATGGCTGTTTGTTGAAACAGGATGCTGCAAGACCAGCACTACGGGCAAGCTCCTCGACCATCTCGTCAGTGATCTCAACTGGGGCCAGGGACCTGTAGGACCTACGTCCCTCGATGGCCTCCTGAACGTTCATGCTACCGCCTCACTGCTGGTTGAGGACACAGTTGAGCACATCATCCACGTGGCCCTTGACCTTGACCTTGTCCCAAGTGCGAACGATCTTTCCATCAGGGGATATGACGAACGTGGACCTGATAACACCCAGGAAGGTCTTGCCGTACATAGACTTCTCACGCCATGCACCGTAGGCCTGCAGGACCCCGCGCTCAGGGTCTGAAAGAAGTGTGACCTTGAGCCCGTGCTTGTCTATGAACTTGATATGGGACTGCTCCGAATCAGGACTGACACCGAGGATCATAGCGTTCATGCCCTTGAACTCCTCAAGGGACTCTGTGAACCCTATGGCCTCCTTCGTGCATCCGGGGGTGTTGTCCTTTGGATAGAAGTAAAGGACCACCCACTTTCCGCGTAGGTCCTTGAGGCAGACATCCTTTCCATTGGAGTCCTTAAGGCAGAACTCTGGGGCCTCGTCGCCTTCAGATAGGGCCATGATACCACCTCATGGTCCAGCATGCATCATTTCCCAGGGCTCGTCATAGGACTCGAAGTCCTTGACATTGGCCAGTTCCTGGGAGAGGATCCTGTAGTGCACTTCTTCCATTGACGCAAGGATCTTGCATATCTTGATCTTCCTCTCATCATCATACTTGGAGGCAAGGGCCGTGTAGAACTCTGTGGCTGCCTTTTCTGCTTCCATTGCGTTCTCTATGATCTCGGATATGAGCTGTGTCTCGCTCTCGACCTGAACAAAGACCATCGGGACAGGGGTCTCGTCCGGTATCTTCGGATCTTCACCTGGCTTGAAATCCTTGTAAAGTTCTGCAAGAAGCATCTTATGCTTGGTCTCTTCTTCTGCCAAGAACACAAAGCGTGCCTTGAGCAGTGCATTGTTGACCTTGTTGGCCATGTACATGTACACATCCTCGCTCTCCTGCTCGGCCTTCATGGCAGCAAGGATGAGGTCTTCCATTGAATAATCGTCAAGTTTCATTTGTTATCCACCTTACATTTGTTTGATGAACGCAATTATCTCATCGATATCAGGAAGCTCGCGAAGTTCGTAGACCTTGACAAAGGCGACCTTGCCTTCCTCGTCCACTATGATGTTCGCTCTCTCGCTGAAGCCTTCCTTCTCTCTAAAGATCCCATACATCATGGCAACCTCTCCATGAGGCCAGAAGTCCGAAAGTATCCTGGTCTCATTGACGTCTATCTTTTCGGCCCATGCAGTTTTAGAGGCTACAGGATCGACGCTGATGCCAAGTGGGATGGTATTGTTCTCTTCGAACCAGATGAGGTTCATCTCAAGTGACTGCATCTGGTCCTTGCATACGGGCGTCCATGCCAAAGGATGGAAGGAAAGAAGGACCTTCTTGCCTTTGAGATCTGATAACTGTACATCTTCGTTGTTCTGGTCGCGAAGAACGAAATCTGGTGCCTGTTCACCTACCTGGATGGGTGTGCTCATCGGATTCCTCCCGTATGGATGGTCCCAAAATGGGATGGGGGTATATGAGCATGTCGACCAGACACTCCAAGATGCAAAGGATGTGAAACCTTTGGCGTTACAGCCGTTCGAGAAGCAAGACAAGCCGCTCGTGTGACACTTCCGCTCGAGCTGAGTCCATGAACTCTGATAGATCTATGTCCTGGACAGACTCATACTCACGAGCTTGGATGGCCATCTCGAGCTTATCCAACTGTCTCAGGGTCTGAGCCTCTGGTGTTTCCTGTGCCAGATACTCTTTGAACAGCTCCAGGAGATCTCCTTCCGGAGCAAGATCTCTCATGGCCTCAAGCTCGCGCTTCTCCTTCTCCTCTGTGGACATCTGCCCTGGTGTGATGTCACCTACCACCGCTTCGGGCAGGTCATGGACAAGTGCCATGCGAACAAGCTTTCCCGTGTCCAACCCAAGCTCATCCCCAAGCATCATCGCCATGAGCGCAACCCGATAGGAATGGTCGGCAACGGATTCTGGTTTCGCAACACCGACCCGGACCCAACCTGTTCGTCCGATGCGCTTGAGCTGACCTGCAGCTCTAATTGGTCCATCCTGGATGTTCATGGACCTGAATGAGAATTCGGGTTTATAGTGTCGATGGATGTCCTATATGTCGAAGATGTCCATGACCCCGCCGGTCTGACCCTTATGCTTCTCATCCTCCTCATCAGTGGACTCCTCCGCCTCCTCCACTGGGGTTTCGACCTCCTCCTCTGGAACCTCCTCCTCTGCAGGTGCTTCACCGCCAGCATCGTCCTTGGGGCCGAAGAGGATGTCCAGTGTCCTGGTCTGGTCGTCCACCTCTTTCTCCTCTTCCTCAACAGCCTCTGGGACCGGTTCCTCGAACTCTTCCATTGGCATGCTTTCCTCGGCAGGGAACTCGTACTGTTCGATGTCCATTGGGAAAGGTTCCTCGTACGCTCCATCGTCAGGCATCTCATCAGGCAAAGGTTCTGGTTCGGGTTCAGGTGAGGCTTCGGTCTTTTTAGGCTTGCGCTTCTTGGTAGGCTCCTTCTCTTGTTCTTCTGGCTCCTCCTCTTCCTCCTGAGCCTTCTTTCTCCGCATCATGATAACCGTTATGACAACGGCTACGATGATGAGCAGGAGCACGATACCGAGAATGATAAGGATGCCTGCGGACGGAGTGACACTACCATCTCCATCCCCGTCCCCTCCATCGGTCACACCATCGCCCTTAACCGATATGGTGATCTCCATATGGTCGCGGGCGTCCTCCTCATCGCGGATGGTGAGATTGATCTTGTATTGTCCTTCTTCCAATGTGATGTTGAGGACCTCGGAACTGCTTTCCATGGTGCCGTCCACATACCACAGATAGTTCACAACGTCCCCATAAATGAGATCTGGATCACGAATGATGGCATCCATCAGTATCGGTTCATCCTCATTATATTCGACCTCGTAGTTGATGGTGAGGATCTTCGGAGCATCGTTGATCTGCTCCACATCGACCTTTGCTATCACCTTAGGCGATGAATGCGCCCCGTCGGATGCTTTGAACCATATGTCGGTGGTTCCCGCCCAATCCTTTTTCGGGGTAAGGGTGACCATTCCATCTGCTCCGAGATCTACTGTTACATTGTTATCAGGGCCATTGGTGTATGTTAGAGAGTCCCCATCGGGGTCAGAGAAGTACTGGGTGATGTCCAGATCATCGTAGACGATGTCCTCTTCCATGAAGACGTTGAAGCTTGACAAGGTGGTGGTTGGTGATCCTCCACTCAACGAGACATTGAGAGTGAAGTTGGTCCAAGCTATCGCACCCCAAGAATCCTGGACCGTTATATTGACAACATAATCACCAAGTTCATCTTCTGTTGGTGTCCCATGAAGTACTCCCTCGCTGGCGTCCATGTCCAGGAACTCGGCCTGCGTGTCAAGTATCCACGTGAATGTGTCTCCAGTTGGGTCTGGGTCGAACGCTGTGTATGGGGCCATGTACAGGTCACCAGCATATGCGTTCAGTACATCGTCGGAGGTTATTATCGGTGGATCGTTGGTATTGCTGACGGTCAAGGTATAATTTACAGAATCCGAACCGTTGTACCCGTCAGTGACAGTTACCTCTATCCACCAAGTTCCGATGTCATCGTTTGCCGGTGTCCCAACAACCGTACCGTTCGAGGATGTCTGGGTCAGGAAGCCGGCATTGGTTCGCATCGAGAACTCAAAGGTAGTATCTACTGGGTCCTCATCGGTGACCTCGAACTTCTGAACATAGGTAGAATCCTCGTCAACAGAGCTCTTTGGTATGGTAGTTATCTGGGGATCATCATTGGTGTTGAGAACATGAAGTGTGAAGTTGGTGGAGTTCTCTCCTCCGTCAAGGTCCCTGACCGTTACGTTGACGAAGTAGATGCCCACATGGTGATTGTAAGGTGTTCCAGAGATTATACCAAAGGCCTCTGCGAAGTTGAGCCAGGTAGCATTCGTGTTAAGAGACCATAGCTGTATGCCAGGGTTCGGGTCCTCGTCGAAGGCATCGTAATCGCGATAGTACAACTGGTCCTCGTAGGTATACTCAGTATCGTTACCGATGATGATCGGTGGGTCGTTGGTGTTGTTCACGGTCAATGTGTAGTTGAGGCTGGAGTTGAGGCCAAGGTCATCATGGACCGTGACATTTATCCACCAGGAGCCGACCAGGGAGTTGTTCAGTTCACCCCACAGCTGCCTACCGTTCATCCTGAAGATGCCAGGCTCGCTGTCCACAGACCATGCAAAGGACTCCCATGATGAATCGACATCCGTGGCATTGAAGAGGACAGTGTAGTTCGTATCCTCATCTGCATAGGTCGGTGGGATAGTGGTTATGATCGGAGGGTGCCTTAATCCCCCCACCTCGAGTGTCACGTTCTTCCAGGCAAGGCTCAGAATGTTAGTTGCTGTAGCGTTGACATAATAGATGCCAGCATCGGCTATGGAGGGGGTTCCGAAGATCTGGCCCGCAGATCCACTGCTCAACCAAGAGGCATTGGTATCAATGGACCATATGACCTTGCCAGCAGGGTTCGATAGGGTGAAAGAGTCCTCATAGAGAACATCCTCCATTGGTGTTAGGTTTGCAGGTGGAAGGACCTGTATGGACTGTGGGACCAATGGATAATTGTCCTGATCGTATGCAACTCCCATCAGAAGGTATGGTTCATCAACTATCCCGTTCCCATCAATGTCCGGTGATGTCCAATCAGACCACCAATTCCCCATGGCACCGTTGTCCCAAACATTTGCAGTATCATCGTCGATGACCTGCTTGAATTGACCGACGTTATGATAGAATACATTGAACACGACCTCGTTGTTCTCCGCAGCTGTGGTGAACTGTAGACCGTGGTCCCGGTTGTATGCTATGATATTGGAGCTGAAGTTCATCTGGTCAGATGTGCTCTCTATCCCTGACAGCTGGTTATACTGGATGTCGTTGAACGTAACATAGCCTCTCAAACAGGATGCAAGATAGAATCCCTCTTCAACGTTCCTCCTGACATAGTTCTGATGGACCCACAGGTCGTTGCCATAGGCCAGATACATCCCGTCCTCACAGTTGGTAAGAGTGTTGTATTCGATCCTTACACCATCACATCTGCTCGAACTGGACGCGTAGATGTATATCCCATCATCATCTGCGTAACTACAGGTCGTGTTATGGATCCGGACCTCGCTTGTTGGATAATAGATATAGATGCCATCCTCCATGCAATGGTCGAACGAGGAGCGGCCAATGGTCACATTGTCCAGATCGTTGGATGAGCTGGAATAGAACCTTACACCATAATCCTGACACCAGTTTGCTTCGACAAGGTCTACTAGGAAGTTAGCAGCATCTCCTGATGAGGTGTAATGGAGTATCCCGAAGATGTTGCTGTTCGCTGTGCAGTTGATGATGTCGATGCTTTCGCAAAAGAACGTCTCAACACCGACCGTGGCGTCGGAGAGGTTGCAGTTCCTTATCTTGATGTTCTGACATTCGACAAGTATGACCTGGCCTGCTCTCGAATCAATGTTTGCATTGCTCCTTGAGACCCAATACACCAGGTCCCTACCGTTGACATCATTGCGCTGGAACCTGTGAGTTACGTGATAGCTTGCCGTTGTCGTCTGATGTAGATAGAAACCGCATTTGAAGAAGTCGTTGTCTTTGAGGTTCAGGTACCTGGAGCTATAGCTGTAGAAACCGTACTCTCCATTGGGACTTAGAGGATATCCATTCGTGTCCAGAGTATTGTTGGCGATAGTGGCATACTCACATGATCTGTAGTATACTCCATACATGCCATTGTTGTTGATGCTATTGTTCTCAATGTTCGTTCGGTCCGAGTCGTATGCCCATATACCCGCGGAACCATTGGAAAGGTCGCAGCCTAGGATCTCACAATCGTCGCTGTTGTATAGCAGGACCCCGACTGTTGCGTTGTTAAGGTTCAGGTCGCTCATGGATATATACTCACTATTGGAAATGATCACCTGTCCAACGGTGTTAGGAACCACCCCTCCAGACGCGGAATCCGTTTTGAATACCATCTTGCTATTGACAGTGTTGGATGTAGGAATGTTGTTGGTTGCCCAGTATGACGATGTCGTGGAAGTGATCAGGAAGCCACAATCGACCATCTTGTTGTTCGCGAAGTCATTATTGCCCCCGGAGGCGATGTGGAATGCTGCATAACCAAGGTTCGTCAGGTCATTGTTGCCAAAGGCATTATTATCTGCAGAAGAAAGGTATGATCCGGTTCCCCACAGCCCATCGATGCTACTTACGTCATTGTCGAAGAAGAGATTGTCATCGGATGTACTTATCTCAAATCCTCGATAGGAAACATACTCGATGGTGTTGTTGTGGATGGAATTGGTATCACTGTTATCCATGTCAACTGAACCTTTTGTCGTGTTCCTGAACGTGTTGTACATGATGTCAGAGATGTCAAGATAGCTCGTATCTATCCCAATGTAGTTTCCCTCAAAGGTGTTGTTATGTATCGAGGCCCTGGTCAGAGCTGTTGTTGATGAACCAATGAGCTCCATGGCGTTGAAGCAGTTATCTATCTTGCAATTGTCTATCTGATTGCCGTCGGCGTACTTGGCCCATAGACCATATGAGTTATCGCTCAGGTCACAGTTCGTTATCCGATTGTTATCGGCATAGTAGAGCTGGACACCTGTGGATGCACCAGAAAGGTTTGCACCCATGACATTGTAGCCACTGCCACTTATGATGATCACCTGACCAGAAGAGACCGGAATGGGGGGGCCAAGGTTCCCGACCCTATACTCGATGCTTCGACCGTCAATATCGTTGTTGACCATAGTGTGGCTGTTGAAGTCAGTGGTTATTCCGGAGTACAGGTATAGTCCACAACGTGAGAAGTGATTGTCCTTAAGAGTGATTGTGTTAGATGTGTCGAGATATAGACCTGCTGTGGCCGTAGCCTCGCTGGTATATGGATGACCGCAATCGATGATATGGTTGTCCTTAATGGTGTTCGAGTCTGAAATGTCGTTGTGGATGCCATAGTCCCAAGCGTTCCAGATATGGTTGTCCGAGATGATGTTATTGGCCCCATGGAACATCAACAGACCTGTCTCATCTTTGAGGAAGGTATTGTTATGGATGTCACTATCGTCACAATACCCGATCTTCATTCCATACTTGGCATATGAGCAATTGTTCCAGGCAACTTCGATATTGTCAGAGTAGTACAGATACATGCCATATGTCTTACTGGCATAGCATGTGCAATTACGGACCTTCGTCTGGTCGCTGTAGGTTGTCCTGATGCCATATGTGCAGTGATCTGCAGTAACGTTCTCGATGATCAGGTTCTTGTTGTTGTTGGTCGCGGACCCTACAGAATAGATCCCATAGTCTCCATAGCTCACATTGCAATTTGTTATGGTGACATTCTCCGAACCCGATCGGATATAGATGCCAGCATTGTCTCCGGTATAGGCCCTTGATGTGGCCATAAGGTCTTGGATATCCACATCGTTTGCGTTTATCTCGATAGTATGGATGTCCGAATCACTGATGATGATCGTTTCGGAAGACCCGTTGCCCTTAAGGTCCACATGGCTTGAGATGGATATCGACTCCACATACACCCCGGCCCAGATCTCAACGGTCTGGCCATTGGATGCTGCATCAACGGCTGCCTGTATTGTCGTATGATCCCCATTTCCAGCAGGATCGACGATGAGAGGGGAGGGTGCCCGGGTATCAGGAGAGTCTGTCTCGCTTGCTATCACCAACCCTGCAGTTAGTAAAAAGAACAGGAGCAAACAGCCTGTAGCCTTGGTGACAGCACTATCATTCATCACTTTAAGAGAAAGGAGGGGTCTTTTAAAGTTTTTGAAAAGATATCCATAATTGCTGTATATCTTATGTACAATACTGTACACTTATACTAGAATGGAACCACAGTGGGATGGACACTTCTTGTAGGGTCTGGCTAGAAGAAGTCCTCGAGGGATGCTGTACCCTCTTCCCGCTTGACGTCTTTCTTCTTTGCCTTCTTCGGTTCATTCTTTTCGTTCTCCATGTTTATGAGCTCGTCCATGAGGGTGTCCCCATACTGCTGTTGGGCCATCTCGACCGCGGCCTCCTCTTGGAACCTGTCCGAGAACAGATCGGCCTGCATGGCGCCTGTGAGCAGCCTCTTCTCATCATATCCGAAGATGTCTGTGACCCTGCTCAGGGTATGGGCAAGGCGCGCTGCGTAGTAATCGTGGTCAGGTTCATGATCGAATGGATGGCCGTCAATGAACGGCTCAACTAACTGTGGTGAACGTTTGGAATCTATGACTATGAAGCTGACCTTCATCCCAGGGACGAACTCATATCCCAGGGCCACAAGCTTCTTCATGGCCTGAACGTTGGCCATCTTGTCCGGATTTTTGTATGCGGACTCTGGCTTGGTCCCCTTGGAGATCACAAGCTCGTGTGGTTCAACCCTTCCGAGCTTGACCTTTTTGACAACCTCCTGGGCGAACTTGACGGCCTCGTCTATTTTGTCGGACAGGACCAGCTCGAACATCTGGTTCAGGGATTCGGACTGAAGGTCGAAACTGTCGGTCCTTCGCGTTTCGTAGCCTCTGACCAGTATCTCCTCATTGGGCCATACTACCTTACCCACATACCGCTTCTTCTTCCCATGGGTGAAGAAAGGCTCCATTATCTTTTCGAACTCCAGGACGGCGTAGCCTTCAGAGAAACGGTCTGCAATATCGGTGCCGAACTTCACAGTCGCATCAAGCTCTGCCTCTGGCGAAAGGAAGAAGACAGAATCTGTATCAGAGTAGATGACCGAGAGCCCTTCCTCACCAAGCTGTGAGATGATGCGCTTGATGTTCTCCCTGGCAAAGGCCGTGATGGACTCTCCAATGAGAGGGTTCGTGAACCTGTAGAACGAAGATGCGAAGACCCCGTAGAACGAGTTCATGAGGATCTTAACAGCAGCTTGAAGGCCATCATAGTAGATCTTTTGCGAGTCGTTCTCTGCAGCCCTCATCTTCTTTTTGAGCTTGAGCCTGTCATCCATGAGCTTTTCCAGTATCTCTGGCATGAGCCCGCGCTTGGTGTCAGCATCGATGTACCTTGCCCCTACTGGGCTCTGGATGGAGCCGCTCTGGTGCAAGGTGGAGAAGCAGATGTTGTTCTCTATGATGACAGATGGGTACATGGACCTGAAGTCCAGCACACATACCCAGTGGTAGAGGCCAGGGCTTACCTGGTGAACATATCCACCTTCTATCTGGTCCTCCTTCTGGATGTTCCTTGTGCATGGGACCGCTATACCCTTTCTGTCCGCCTCCCTGACAAAGATCGAGTCTATCCAGTTTGAGGTCCTGCCGTTGAGGGCATCGTCCAATGGGAGCATGGACACTGCTGCCAGATCCATGCTCTTTTCGACTATCCTTATCATCTCAAGAAGCTGCAAAGCAAGCTCTGCGTCCTTGATACAGTAGGATATGACCTTCTCCTGGTCATCCTCCCACTCCTGGTCGATGTTCTTCGGGTCCACATCATCCTTCTCAAGACCAAGGAACTCTTTGGCAACAGCGTTGAGGCTCTCCTTCTTTGGACGCAGTTCACGCTTTACGTTCCACCAGGCATCAGCAATTATCCTACCATGAAGCCTCCAGAACCTGTTGGAGACCTGGTTGAGACCCTTCATGTCCCTTCCGACCTCAAGGTTCTCCTTGCCGTGGACCTTGGTCCTGCGTAGGACCTGGGGGATGTCATAGCCATCGATGTTGTAGCCTGTGATGACATCTGGGTCGTGGCGCTGGATGGCCTCTTCGAACTTGTCGATTATCTCGAACTCCACACCAGTAATGGCCTCGGTCGTGAGCTCGGATGGGGGCTGGTCTCCCCCGGACTCTCTGACTGCCAGACAGATCGTGAAGAGCCTGCCATCATCGATGATGGAGTTCTCGATGTCGAAACTGAACGTCTTGAGCCTTGGTTTGAACAGCTTGCACTTCTTTAGCTCTGTGGCATCGATGACGAGAGGACAGGTGTAGCGTTGCTTGGGTTCTGTATCCAACCCTGGTGAGCCATACTTGCCATCAGTGGCCTGGGCCTCCTCTCCGTCAACAGTGACGCAAAGGGATAGGTCAAGGTCGTAGAAGAACCGATGGACGAACGGAATGTCCGCTGCCAGGACCTGCCTGACTCTGCCATACCTGCGCCTGAAGCTTGGGACCTCGAACGGATGCTTGATAGTTACCTTGGTGCAGTCCACCTGCCTGTGGTCAAGCTCCAGTGGGACGACCTCTGTTCTTATGACCTCATTGTCCGCCTCCAGCTCCCTGGTGATCTCTGGCGGTGGCTGTGCGATGAAGAAGTATGGCTTGAACCCATGGTATCTGACGACGCAGCCCACACCCTCCCTGGTCTTGCCAAAGAGCTCGATGACGACCTCGTCGCCATCCATGTAGTAGGAGCCGGTCAGCACGCAGACGTCCCATGTAGCCATTATCAATGTCCTCCGTCACACGTTCGCTGCTATCTTGATGATGTCCCCGTCCTGAAGCTCGTGGTCTGCGCCAATGACCCTCTTGGTCCTTGCATCCACAGCACGCACGAACTTCTCTCCCAGGTCTGTGTGGATCTTGAAGGCAAGCTCCTTGGCGGTGGTGCCACGAGGTACGAGCCATACGTCTGGTAGGACGTTTCCAGCGTGATCGGTGTAGTGGGATTCGTCCTCCACAGGGAACACTGCGATAAGGTCCAGTAGCTTGAAGACCGCTTCTTCGATGCACTGCTGGACCCCGGTGGAGCCGAACTTGTCGATTACACCCTGGATGGCTTCGAGCCCTGCCTTTTGTGGTGGGGTTATCTTGGACTCGTCGACGATGGAGAACTCCTTATCTCCTGGTGAATAATCGATAAGCCCTGCTTTGGCAGCCTTCCGAAGAGCAAGCTCTGATGAGGCGCAGGTCGGGACGACGATGTAATCATCCAAGGCTGCAAGGCTCTCCAGGTTCTCCGGTGGAGCGATGTCTGCTTTGTTGGCGGCGATGATCATGGGCTTGGTCTGCTTCCTGATCGCCCTTGCCACCTCGTAGAGGTCATCGTCTGACCAGTTTGCCATCCTCTCGTCCAGGTCCATTGGTCTGAGGGCGGCGTTCACATCGTTCTCTGTGACCCCGAGTCCACCGAGCCTTTCTGCAAGTGCACGGTCCCTCTTGGTCCCGAGCTGGTCGTAGGTCTTGGACTGCCTCTCCCAACCCTTGGCTATTATGCCCTTGGTCCACAGATCTATCTCCCGCTCCAGGAACTTCACGTCCTCGAAAGGGTCCCTGGTCCCCTTGGCCACAGGGTTGCCTTCTGCATCTGTAGAACCGGATGCATCGATGATATGAATGAGCGCCTTGGCCTGGCGGAGCGTGTCCAGGAACTGGTTGCCCTGGCCCTTACCCTGGTACGCGTCCGGGACCAAGCCAGCCACATCGATGGCCTCGACACCAACCAACCTGTGTCCGTCCACGCACTTTCCATGGCGTGGGTTGCACTCGACCTCAAGCTCCTGGCAAGGGCATTTGGTCTTGACGTAGCACACACCCTTGTTGGCATCGATGGTTGTGAAAGGATAGTTGGCTATCTCTGCGTCCACAAGGGTTGCAGAGGAGAAGAAGGTGGACTTTCCAACGTTAGGTTTTCCGACGACTCCTAGTTCCATGAAGGCTCCCCCAAAGAGATTGTGGGCATGGGGTTGGTACAAGATATAGTTTGAGCCGAACGAACGGAGCAAAGGTTCGAAACTAACGATCAAAAATTGATATCCACAGGAAAGTAAGATCAGATCTCGCTGTGGATATCAACCAGTCTAGACCGTTTCGGAGCTTTGTGTAGTTTGTTCTCTCGAACTATCTATCGTCATTCCATGTTATCAAATGCCATCAGAAAAGACCTCCATTCCGATCACGTCGACAAAGGGTTATGTCTCGCTATCTTCACAAGCTCCGATAGGAAGAAGGTCGATATCCAGAACTACCTACTCTTCATCAATTATCCATTCTGGATATCGATTTTTTCCAGTAATCATCGAAGCTTGTTTCGACCACTCAACATATCCGAATCATATATATACGGTCAATATACTTTCACATCAGGTGGTGGTGCCTGTGAGACCCACTGGCATGCGAATAGTTCTGATATCCGTCATACTGTGCGTCCTGATTAGTACGACCTTCATCTGCTCTATGGCCGAGGTTCCAGCAGAACCTGAGGTCCGCGTGCAGACTCGAGAGTCCCCGCCCGTTGTGGTCTCCCAGCCCTCTGATTTCACGTTACCTGAGGACTTCGGTTTCGATGAGTACACGATAAACGTGTTCGACATCTTCGATGACCCAGATACCTCTGACGAAGACCTCAACTACACATATGGCGATACAAGTCTTGTCGGGATCTATAGTATCTCTCCATACACTGGAAGGGTGACCTTCCAGTCAAAGACCCACAAGTTCGGCTCCGAACTGATAACCCTGGAGGCCTTCGACGGCCAGGACAACAGGGCTAACGTTACATTCACGATCACTGTCACTTCTGTCAACGATGTTCCAAGCGTTACGGACAGCCAGTTCTACGAGGTCAAGTTCGACGAGGACACCTCTATCGACGGTAACATGATGGTACCTGGTACTACAACCCCGTTGTATCCCGAGCTCGTCCTTGACAGAAAGTTCAAGGAGCTTGCAGACCCAGATGACCACCTTCGGTTCGGCTTCAAGTACCTCGAGGAGAACCCTAACGTCACTGTCGACGACAGCTTCGACCCCGCTGTTGGGATAGTCAAGATCAACGTGGCCCCGAACTTCAATGGCCTGGAGTCCATCGATTTCAGGGCATGGGACACGGGCGACGACCGCATCGAAGGCAACGCTGACGACATAATGGTCCACAAAGAGCTTCGCTTCAAGGTGGACGCTGTGGATGACCCCGTCGTGCTTGTCCTGCATGGTGACATCGTCTGCTACGAGGACCAATGGTACAACTTCACGATACAGGCCACAGATGAGGCCGATAATGAAAAGATCCGGTACAAGGCCAACTTCGAATCCATTGTCATGAACCTGTCCCAGTATGCAGGTAACTATGAGTTCGATAAGGACGCGGGAACCGTCAAGATACTTGCTGACAACAACATGGTGGGTTACTACACTGGTATCTTCATGGATGCCATGGACTCCAAGAATACATATCGTGAGAAGATCAACATGACCGTTGTCAACGTAAACGACGCACCTGTTCCGAACGTCTACAGTCCCCGAGAGGATGTGAACTACAACACCACAGGCGACATCACTTTCGATGCAAAGGGGACAGTGGACGTGGACACTATCCATGGGGATATCCTGACCTATACCTGGACCTCGAACAGGATGGGTGTTCTCGGTACTGGTAAGAAGATCGAAGCTATCCTTTCAGAGCCAGGCCAGCATCTGATCAACCTCACAGTGTCCGACGGAACGGTCTCTGTTACCATCAACCGGACTATCTTTGTTATCAGGGAGCCTGTATGGGGAGAGACCTTCTCACAGGCCGATGTCAACAGGACATATACTGACATCTCCGAGGATGTGTTCCATGTTCGAACCTCCTCACAGGAACAGATAGAGTACACCAAGGGTGGCGATACACCAGACTGGGATGCCACCTACCTCAAGTCACAGTGGGTCGCTCCAAACAACATTGAGATCGAGCTCAAGGTCGAGGGAGCGATCGACAACGATACTGTGGAGACTGCTTACTACATCTGGTTCGTCAAACCGACCCATCACGAGCGCCGGTATAACACGGACATCATGCGTGTCAGACCAGAGATGTACCAGCCTGACACTGGCGACAGATATTGTGTTGTCGCCCTCAAAGATGGAGAGGCGTGGGCCATGAACTCGAAACTTGTGGAGGACAAGGAGCCCCAGGTCAGGATGTACCTGGAGGGCCAGACCCTCAAGTTCGAGATGCAACTTGCCTACCTTGACTATCTTGGTTGTGGTGCAGACTTTGAGATGTTCGCAACTGTTGTCACGGTAAGGACAGAGATCGATTCGTCAACGCAGACAGCATGGAAGGTCACTTCCTTCGACTCCATCGGTAACGGTTCTGCAGAAGCTCCCGATGCTCAACCGCCAAAGAACTTGGGTAATAGTGGAGATTCGAACATCATCAACGCGATAGTGGATAGTCAGATCTGGCTCTATATTGCCATTGCTATAGTCGCTATCATCGTTCTGGTCGTAATAATCGTGGTCGCTGTCATCCTGTTCAGGAAAAAGGACGACGATACCATCGATGACGAGTCCGACCAGTATCAGGCGGACGACACCACGATGATCGATGGCGATGCTGACAATAAGTACGCTGGACAGGACCTGTATGGAGGAGGGACCGCTGCCAAACCTACCGTGGGCGAAGGCGGTGCACCTCCGCCCCCACCACCACCTGCATAAGGTGAGACCCAGACCCTAGGTCGTTCATGCCCCATCCTTTGGATCGGAGCTCATGACCTCGTCGAGCATATGGCCAGACTTCTCCATTTTCGTTCGGAGGTAGTGCTCATTATGCTCGTTGGGCTGGATCTGATGCGGTAATCGATCCACGACGTTCACGCCATGTTCTTTCAGCCCATCGATCTTTTTTGGATTGTTGGTCATTAGCATGACGGACCTAACGTCTAAAAGCTTCAGCATGTGGGCTGCGATATGGTAGTCGCGAAGATCGTCCTCGAAACCCAGGGCCAGGTTCGCCTCTACAGTGTCAAGACCGAAATCCTGCAGCTGGTATGCCTTGACCTTGTTGAGAAGCCCAATCCCCCGACCTTCCTGGCGGAGGTACAGAAGTATGCCCTTGTCCAACTTACCGATGGCTTCGAGGGCCATGATGAGCTGGCTTCTGCAGTCGCAGCGGAGGGAGCCAAGTACGTCACCTGTCAGACATTCCGAGTGAAGTCGCACGGGAACCTCTTCCTCTCCATAGACATCTCCTCTGACCAGCGCGATGTGTTCCTTTCCATCGTTGTTGTTGTAGTAACCGACTATTTGGAACTCTCCGAACCTTGTTGGCAGGTTTGCCACAGCAACTATCTTTACACAAAGGTGGTCCTTGATGTCTGCACAGACCTTGTCGGGGTCCTGCTCCAGAAGTGTTTCGACCTGGGGTTTTGACAGGGGCATGGTGGGGGAATTGTTGTACGCAATTAATTAAATATTGGCCCCAGACGAAGGTGTCCTTTCTGTCCTATCACTCGTCACCATACTCTAAGATGCCCATAACGTACAGGATCCTCTTCATCTTCCTGCGGTTCATGAAGATCTTGTCTTTTAGCCCCTCGTCCTCTGGTGGAGGCTCAACACCTCCGCCATATCCCGGGGAGTGGCTTTGGCTCGCGCTCATGGCAAGGTCTAGGCCAGGTGTTCCCCCGGATTGGTAGTATCCAACATGAGATACGTCCATTGCAGGGATCTTCGGATCAGGCATCTTGAAGAACGGGATGTCGAGCTTGCCCAAATCAGGCAGGTCGATCTTTCCGAGGTCCGGAAGGTCTATCTTGCCGTCAGATGCAACGATGAGAAGTATGAGGCCTGCGACAACAAGGATGACGATGATGACAACGATGATGACCAATATGACGTTCCAGCTGATGACGAGAGCGTCCACCGTGTCCATGTCCCGGATGTTGTCGAAGATGGGGTCAAGGGCCACTGCGGCGACGTTCTTTCCTTTCTGAAGGCCAGCTACAAGATAAGCAGCTCCGTCCTCTCCAACCATGATGAACGTTCCATTGAACGGCAGCTTGTCAATGTCCACGAGCTTTCCGATCTTACCCTTTGCTGGTTCATCCCCCTCCTCCGTCTTGAACCCCTGGATGGAATCCTTGTCGTAGAATATGTACTGGTCCTGGGAATGCTCGCTCTTGAGCTGCTCGAAGTCGTCGTAGATGGTTATGGGGGAAACGATGGTGGGTTCTTCCTCCACATCCGTGGTCCGCATCTCGAAGGCCAGGGAGCCGTCATCTTCGATGTGGAACCATCGTTTTTTGAACCTGGAACCATCATCGCGGCGGAACTCCAACCCTCGGGCATTGCCTTTGATGAGCTCTTTGAAGGAATCCTTGACGGTGTATGTTACCCAATCTGGACCTTCCTTGGCCTTTTTCAACAATATGTCGAGATCGAACCCAGAGAGAACTCCTTCCTCTGCCATGGGTGGGAATCGGCTGGTGAATATATCAAGGTAGCGACCTACTCGATAAGGCCCTCTACCCCACAGTTCCAGCATACGATGCTCATAGGCCTGAACTCAACGGTGACCTCCATAAGCTCACCGCAGTTGTGACATGCGACCTGCAGCACCTCTGGTCCCGCTGGTGCGACCGGGGCCTCTGTCTCTGGTCCGAACAGGTCCTCGAGCTGGTTGCTCAACGACATGTCGGTCTCAGATGCTGCCTGCATCTCCTGCATGGGCTCCATCTCCGGCATCGGAGCGATCTCCTCGTATTGGATCTGTCCAGTCTCCACCGGTTGAGCAGGAGGTAGAGCTGGCATTGGTTCCATCCCTCCAATGGCCGGTGGTGGAGCATATCCTCCAGCATCCATCGGTATCTGCTGGTCATACGCTCCAGGCTGCGGTGGTGGAGGCTGCTGGTATCCCTGTTCCATCGGAAGTGGTTCGCCGCCATATGGCCCCTCTGGTGCGGGTGGTGGCGGTGGTGGAGGTGCGTCCTGATACATCGGAGCCGGCTCTGCTTCCACGACCGGTTCTGGAGCTGGTGTTGGAGATGCCGGTTCGTCTTCCTTCTTTTTCTTCTTCGAAACGACAACGACCACCATTACGATAATAATCACAAGAACTAATACGACCACGATGGCGATAATGATGAAGATCCAGCACATGGTATTGCCTGCAGCACTACCTGACCCACTCCCCCCTCCATCTGTGCCATCTGTACCATCCGTTCCATTGCCGTCAGTTCCATTACCATCCCCGCCATCGCCTCCATCTCCCCCGTCGCCGCCATCCGTAGTCGTGATGTCGAACTGAAGCTGTAGATAGCCATAGCCGTATTCGATGTCATCGTAGGCACGGAAGGTGATGTCGTTGGTCCCTTCCATCATCAGGGTCACATCAGCAGTCCAATCACCGTCATCTATAGACTCTGTGATGTCCACCCATGGGCCGGTTCCTACACGGAACTCTAGGGACGTTATCTCGTCGTCATCGATATCTGTGACCGTTCCTTCTATCGTGAAGGTCCCTGACACCTTGGTGCCGTTGGTATGGGAGGTGATGAGAATGACAGGTGGAGTGTTGGTGAGGGTCGGGTTGGATATCGTTATGTTGAGCAGGGAGATCTTTGAGTAGAGCTCTCCATCGTATGACCTGACCTCCACCGTTATCTCACCATCATCAAGTGTCGTGGTGTCGAGCTCGTAGGTCCAGAGCTCCAAGTCCACGGCGTCCATCCAGTCCCCTCCATCGAACCTGATCTGGACCAGTTCAAGCTCATCCTCGATGTCATAGGCATTACCTGTGATGATGATGCTGTCACTTACTATGGACCCTTCAGACAGGGAAAGGAAGCTTGCTGTAGGTGCATCGTTGACCGGGTCCACGAAGATGGTGAACTGTGTCTCTACTGCAGAGCCATCGTCTGCGCTCAAGGTTACTGTGGACTGACCGTTCCAATCCTCTCGAGGTGTGATGTCGATGTTGTTGTCATCATCCAGTTCCACCTCTATCTTGGAGGAGTTGGTGTGGGTGATTATCTCGAACACGATATCCTCGACAACATCATCCACATCTGTGACTTTGTCCGTCAGGGTCACATAGTCTTCGCTATGTGAATCCTCATCCAGGTGGACATCATCGATAGCCAACCAGACCGTTGCATCGTTGACCGGGTTGACAGTAATGTTGATGTCATGATACGGGTTCTCTGCTTTGTCGATGACCGGATCATCGTCCGCGTAGACCCGCAATCCAACAATCCCATACCAGTCCTCTGTGGCATTGACCCGGATGGACTGCTCGTCAGGTGCTGTATTGTAGAGCTCCACTTCCACTGGGATGTCACCGTAGGTACCGTTGGGATCGAGTTCGATAGCGAAGTACAGGAAGTCGTCCTCTACGTCCGAGAAGTGCATACTGAAGGTCTGGTTCAGAGTAACGGTATCCTCCTTCATGGAGTCCTCATCCAAGGAGATGTCCGATATCAAAGCTTCAGTGACAGGTTCGTCATTGACAGGGTTGACAGTGATGTTGAACGGCATTGCAATGATGTACTTGGCCCCACTATCGGTGGCCCTTATCCTTACCGTGAACACCCCATTCCAGTTCTCAGTGACCGTCGCATCGACACCGAGGTACGATCCGTTATGGATGTACGCTGTGACCAGTGAGTCGTGTGATTGATCCTCTATAGTGTAGGTCAGGTCCTCTGATGCGTCCCTGTCGTCCTCGAAGTAGAGGAACAGTGGGACCAGTTCATCCACCTTGGTATCCTCGTCCAAGTTGTAGACGTCTGGTGGGTCCAGTATCGTTGGTGGTCTGTTAGGAGGGTCGAAGTCGATGTCAAGGTCCTTGAGCTCGATAGCACCAGCACTTCTTGCACCCAATGCGAAGGCGATGGTATCGTTTCCATCTCCTGTTGGCGTGATGTGTGACTGAAGCTCCGTTGCGAAGTTGACCTTGGCAGTGTAGTTGTATTCGATGGATAGGTTCGATATCATCACCATGCCTGTGGAGTCGGCTGTGATGTTGAGAGGGACCTTGACCATCTCATTACCATAGCCATCAGTATGCGAGACAGGCAATGTGGCAAGAAGACCATTCAACTCTGATGTGAAGTTGGTCAGTATCGTAGAGGTGTTGTAATCCCCTGCTGGATTGAACTCCTTACTTCCCCCATTGTCTCCAATGTCCAGGGTGACGTTCTTTATGGCTGTTCCCCCATCGGACATCGCATCGAGGGCATCCTCGATGACCCAGGACTTGTCTGCCTGTGAGCCAGAGTTACCGTTGGTCACCAATAGGTTGTTACCATAGTAGTCGAAGTTGGCACAGGTTAGGTAAGTGTAGATGGTCGGTGAACTGAGAAGATAATCGTTGTATGCTGTGATGGTCCCGTTATCGCCAGATACCTTGTATTCGATCTTGAGACCGGAGCCGGAGTTGGTGTAGTCAACAGTATAGAAGTAATGGCCTCCTGCAAAGCAGGTGGTGAAACTGTTCTGGGACTGGGCAAGAGTGACCGTTCTTTGAAGGTTCTCCTCAAGGTCGTAGACCCTCAAGGATGTCCCATCAAGATGATAGATGTATACTCCATCGCATGCGATACCACACTGGCCCCCTCCTCCCCAGTTCCATGATGTTGTGCCACCTGGTAAGGTGGTTGTAACTGTCTGACCTGCCTCCACATCCCACTTGACGACACTGGAACCTCCGAAATAGATGTAGCCGTTGGCATAGATCATTTGGCAATAGTTGCTAAGGCCAGCTACTGTGAACGAACCAACTGATGCTTCAGATGCCATGAACGATTCCACAGATGAGTAGTTGTAGATCGTCCCAGTGGAGTACGTGTTCCTCACATAGAACGTGCCGTCTGGCCCTACACATCTGGCAGTGAACCTGTTGTAGGTCCGCACGTCGTCCGGTGTCGAAAGGTCGTTGAAGTTGGCTATAGAGGTATAGCCAGATAATCCCCCTCCGGTGATGTTCATACTGACCGAGTTGACGGTAGCGTTCTTTGGTAGCACCACGGGAGTCATGTATCGGAACCCCTCTCCATCGAATGCTACCATCTGCCTATCGCTGCTGTCGTTGAACATGGTCTGCTTGCCCATTGCGCCGTAACCCTGTCCTTCAAACTTGTATTCATGATCCCCATCCCCACCAACGTCCAAACTTACATTGTGTGGATAGTTACCGAATGTGTCGGCCTTACCTTTGACGCCAAGGGTGGCGTTGAAGATGACCGACTTCTTCTCTATACTGATGGTCGTTGAGGAGTCCGTACCTCCTCCTGGACCGATGGTGACACTACGGGTTGGCATGCCCTGGAAAGTGGACATGGTCTCCTCAGAGCTTACGACCGGGATGGTAGCAAATGCAATGACGACCAGAAGTAGTACCAGGGCTAGGGCAATGATCCTTTTCATGGAAAGCCTCCAAGTATGCGTAAATGCCGATGGCTACATTTACAAAAGTAATGAGGTTTTTAGGTATCATATATACCTATGCGTTAGGTGAGCGGAAATGCGGTCAATTCAGATGAATATTGCTGTCCCCACACGAACGATGGTCGCCCCCTCCTCCACCGCTAACTCGTAGTCGTTGCTCATACCCATGGACAGCTCGAAAAGAGCTGCTGCATACTGGTCGTTGAGCTCGTCCCGAAGGTCCCGTAACCCCTGAAACGTTTGCCGGATGACCTGCTCGTCCTCTGTGAACGGCGCCATGGTCATAAGGCCCTGGACCGAGG
>JANQNL010000121.1 GCA_028279585.1 Thermoplasmatota archaeon | reverse complement strand
AGACTCCTCAAGAAGCCACCGAGGAGCAGGCTGCGGAAGAGACCACAACGGAAGCGACCGAACCTGCAGCGGAAGAGAAGGTCGAGGCCACAGAACCCGAGGTAGAGGCGGTCACTGAAGAGACCCTGCCTGCTGCAGAGGAACAGCCTGCCGAGGAACCCAAGAAGAAAAAGGGTGGAGACGATGCCAAATAAACCCTGTCCCTTCTGTTCCAACGAGCTCACCAAGTATCCTGATTATCTCTATTGCTTCAAGTGCTCCAAGCAGTTCAAGAAAGGTCTTTTTGGCAAACTGAAAGAGGTCGAGCCCACGCTCCAGCAGGACCAGGAAAAGGCCTTGCAGCAATGAAAACTCGTTTATTGAGGCTAGGTACTACAATATATATACCAGCCCAAACGTTCGATTTCCACCGAAGCGTTCTGAGGTCCATCCTCAGACCCAAGGAGGAAGGGTATGTCACGTTCAACTTCAGTTCGGGAGTGGGGCCTGAACTCGACCAAAGCTTTGATCCTCATGGTCCTGACGGTCCTTGTTGTGAGCAGTATCATCATCATGGTTCCAACAAGCTCCGAGGCCCTTGATACAAATGTTCTGACCAATGATTTCGCACCCGAAGTAGAGTTTCCGCAGGCGTCTAAAGCCTCCGTTCTCAACGATGGTGTGGATTACATCATCCTATCATGCAAGGTCACAGACGACGATAACAAGACGTCCGAAGGCTCCAACTTCACAGTAGCACCAGGCTTCGTGGCCGTGGACCTTTCCCCCATCGGACTTTCGAGCAACCACACCCTCCTCGACGATGGGTTCAATGGCGATATAGCGCTGTATGACGACTTCTACTCCACGAACATCACGGTCCCGCCTACCACGCTACCAGGTGTCTACCACCTACCGATCATGGCATGGGACAACGGGTCCGCACCGGACCAGAAGAACAACCTCACAGAGAACATCACACTTACCGTAGCACAGTACAACCGCGCTCCGGTCCTGCGAGCATCCCCGCCGACAAGCCTCGATCTCGAGGAGGATAACGGCTCGGCGTTCATCCTGACCAATGAGACTGTCTTCTACGATGCGGACGTCGAGAACGGAACTGAGAGCCTGACCTACACATTCCATAACGGGACTGCTTGGGTGAGCTCATGGGATTCCGACCTGGCCCTAGTATTGTTCAACGCATTGGGCAACCTCTCGGTGTTCCCGAAGACCAACGCTTCAGGACAGCTCGACATTACCCTCAACGCCACAGACGAACAGACCCAGTGGGTGGTCCATCTCTTCACCATCAACATCGCTTCCGTCAACGACCTACCGGTCCTCAACATAACAGACGATGACCTTGAACTTACAGCTTGGGAGGACGAATGGCTCAACAAGACCTTCGGCGGCTACGATCCTGCGGACATGACCGCAGTGACAGTTACCGCAACCCTCCTCGGCCCTGGGACCACCGTCCCTGCAGGGTTCACCATGACACCACTGGGGAACCTTTCGTTCCTACCGACCAACGACGATGTTGGTGACTGGTGGTTCAATATATCTGTCAGCGACGGAGAGCTCTCTGTATACGAGAACGTCACCATCACAGTCCAGAACACCAATGATGCACCGAGTGTCATCACCATCGATGGGGAAACCCCCGTCGACGGCGAGGTGGAGCTTACAGCCACAGAGGACGAGTACTACAACTTCTCACTAATGGCTTCCGACGACGACATCATCCACGGCGAGGAGCTCATCTTCTCCTCAGTGTTCTTCGGTGATAACTTCGTTATCAATTCCACAAATGGGAACGTCTCGTTCCTACCGACCAACGACGATGTCGGCACCGTCAGTGGTGCCATCGTGGTCTCCGACGGACCTGGTGGTGAGACAGACTCTGTGAACGTGACCATAACCGTGAGCAATGTCAACGACCCACCTCTGACCCCTATCATCCAGTGGCCTCTCAACGACACCGAGTTCATCAATCTCTCAACAAGCTTCACGGTGTGGCCACTACCGGTCATCACAGATGATGATGGTGATGAGCTCAACTATTCCTGGGACATGGACGATGGTTCCACAAGATATGGCTTCAACATCTCCTATGAGTATGCTGTGGCTGGAACCTACAATGTCACGCTCACCGTCGACGATGGCAATGGGGGAACCTCCATGGCAAAGGTCACTGTTGTCGTTGAGGACCCAGGCGGTGGTGCTGTCGTCACAGACCTTCTTAGCTACGAGGATTGTCAGCAGACATACGACGATGTCCTCGACGACGTGGTCACCTATACCAAGGATGGAGCTTCCATACTTGCACAGAAGGGTGGGAACGATCCAGGAGACATTGACGGCCTCTCATGTGGCAAGGACGGCGCGAACCTTCTTGTGAACCTGACACTGAAAGGTACGGTCTCTGAGGACCTGTCCTATGTCATCTACTTCGTCAACAACAACCACTCCGAGGATGGGATACCAGAGCAGTCCCCGACGCTGCCAACGGACTATGTCCCTGATGTTGCGACGACGCTTTACACTGCATCCTCGCATTCATCCATCAGGTATTCCTACGGAACTCCAGGAGGGCTCGGGACCGTTGTCGTCGACTCGAACGTTCTCCGGTTCACAGTTCCCATATCAGACCTTGTAGAGAAAGGCGGATTGCAGCCAGGATTCGGACTGTTCGCAAAGGCTGTGTCCTCCAACTCGACAAGCATCGCATACGACTCATGCGGTCTGGGAGCCAAAGATGCTCCCGATGTGACCGACTACATCTCATCGGGCGGTGGCGATGACGACGACAGCATGTTCGGCCTCGGCAAGGTCGGTCCCGTGGACATCTTCTACATCATGGTCGGAGTGGGCGTGCTCCTTGTGATCATCATCATCATCGTGGTGGTCATCAGCATGGTGACCGGAAAGAAGGACACGACAACCGACGACTCGGAGCTTGCGCCACAGGATTACACCCCTGCTGATGAATCGTACTACACAGCCGATACAACGAACGAGGTCATAACCGACGACATGTACGAGGATACATTCGGTACGGGACAGCAAGCACAGGCAGAGGTACCGGACGTTCCTGCGATGCCGGAGATACCTCCGGTCCCACTGGAACAGCCTGCACAGCAGACACCACCCCCTGCGCCTGTTGCACCGCCTCCTGCTGAAGCTCCACCACAGGTCGAGACCCCACCGATGCCAGAGATGGCCCCAGTGGAACAACCACCAGAGCTGGAGCCTACTCCTATGGAACAGCCAGTAGAACCTGCACCTGCAGAACCAGCTCCCAAAGGGCCTGCACCAGAGCTGCAGCCAATGGAACCTGTTGAGTGATCAGACAAGACCACCGGACGAAAACAATCGCCCGGACTCTGTCAGGTCCACAGCGTGACTTCGACCTCTTTTGAACGTAATAACGAAGCCCTTGTCCTCAAGACCCTTGATGGTCCGGTTGAGCTTGGCCCTTCGTCTTGCATCGTAGGAGCGCTTGTCCTCGCCTTCCTTCTTTTTGGAGAAGAACTTCTTCTTTCCAAGGATATCGAACAGGTCGTTCTCCCTGTCGACCCCTCCCCCCTTCGCATCAAGTGCGGAAAGGACAAGGACCTCGTGCTTGGTGGGTTCCATGACGCCGAGGGTGGGGAGCTTGACAACCTCCTTGACCCCCGTGGATAGTACCCGCTGTCCCTCGGGGAGGTTGTACTCGTCCGGGGTCACATAATACGGCACGGCACCATCCAAGAAGGCTGCGATCAATGCTGCAGAGGAGATGATACGGGTTCCGGTAGAGAGATTGACATAGACCATGAAGCCTTCTTCCTGCTTCTTTCTGTAGATCTCTCGCATTGCGACAAAGGCCATTTCGAAGTCATGGATCTCAACAGGTACAACTTCGACATTGATCGTGTGAGAGACCATCTTGATGATCTGCTCGATGTTCTTTTCCACGATCCTTTCGACCTTACCTTTGGCATCTGGCCCCTTGACAAGGACCACGGTGTTGGTGGGATATTCCTTGAACCCCCCTATGACCCTATCTACCTCCAAACCCATCGGTACGACGTGCGCGATCCTGTCCATTTTCACTCCTCCAACACTCCACTAGAGGGACAAATTGCCCCTGTTATTCGTGGAACTGAAGCAATGGCCCGATAGTACTACGTACTATTTATCCCTTTCTTGTAGGAGAGATTCATAATAATACGAATTATCATACAATTGTATGGAAACTACTGCGTAAGTATGGTTAATACTATTTTTAAAAAATAGTACATTTTATATCTACTAATAAGTATGTAGGCAGACACCTTGGCGTCCGCTTACTGACCAGATATCTTCCCATAGGGTGCGTGGGACGATGTCTAACTTAACGGTCAGCGACATTTGGGAATCTCAAAAAGGCAATACCGGCTTTCCTCAGGAAGGGTCCAATAACTGGGCGGACAAGGGTTGCAGTGGAGGAGTCGAAGATGAAGACCGCCAGACTTCGAAGGATGATCAAGACCTACCTAGCAGACAAACCTAGAACTACGACAGAGATAAAAGACTACATCAACTCCCATTACAAACACGGGACGACATCCCACGTCCTGGGGAACATCCTAGCAAAGGACAGGAGCTTTAAGAAAGTGGGAACGGCTGTGATCTCAACGCACAGCCAGGGAGTTTCTCACAGTTACTCTGTGACCGTTTGGGGACTCTCAGACCAGTAACACCTAGCTTGTGTCCGGAAACGGCACTTGGGCAAAGCAGCTCAAGCGCAGACGGGGTGGCTGCGCGTGAACGATCAAAGTACAGAGGATAGGGTAGCGAAGGGGCTCGAGATATTTCCCTTTCCAAACCTCCGACAAGGGCAAAGGGCCTTTATTGAAGAGATAGCTGATGCCCTAGAGGAAAGACAACACTTCGTTGCCCACGTCCCATCAGGCGTTGGAAAACGCGCCGCAAGCCTTTCTGTCGCAGTCCCTTATGCCATGGAGCATGGG
>JANQNL010000105.1 GCA_028279585.1 Thermoplasmatota archaeon | reverse complement strand
GGCCTTAGTTGGTTCCTCTTCGACTCCCAGCAGGGTAGCTGTGGATACTTCGCTACAGCGTTCACGGTCCTGTGCAGGCTCAACGACATACCTGCCAGGTTCGTGGTGGGCTACTCCGTGGGTTACATCCAGGGTAACTACAGGATAGTCACCGAGGCACATGCCCACAGCTGGGCAGAGGTCCTGATGGACGGCATCGGCTGGATAACCGTGGAAGCCACCAACCCCACAAGCTACGAGGGTGAGCTTCCGGACGCTCCACAGTCCGGTGTGGACTCGAACACGCTCAACCTCGACCATGAAGGAGACCCATCCAACTACACCGTGGGCGACTCCAACGTCACCCTTGGATCCTCTGGCCAGGGTGGTGACTGGGGCCACTCCGACTCCGGCTCCAACTACAACGGCTCCGCAGACTACGATGGCGACGGGCTCACCAACGACCAGGAGATCGCCAACGGAACGGACCCATTCAACACTGACACCGACTCCGACGGTGTGCCAGATGACATCGAACAGGACATTGGCTCCGACCCGAACAACCCAGACACCGATGGGGGAGGAGTGGGCGATGGCTGGGAATACTCCCAGGGAATGGACCCATCCAACTCCACGGACGACGGTGGCTACTTCGACACGGACGGAGATGGACTTTCAGATTACTACGAGACCACCAACGGGACGGACCCGTACAACGCAGACTCCGACGGTGGAGGCCTGCCAGACGGTTGGGAGGAGTACCTGGGTGGTGACCCGAACAATGCCTCCGACGACCTGGATTACCTGGACTCCGACGGGGACGGATTGAGCGATGCCCAGGAGCAGGAGTATGGTACGGACCCATACAACCCGGATACCGATGGCGGTGGTGCCAACGATTACGACGAGTGGAACACTGGTGGCAACGCATCCAACCCGTCCGACGACCCATACCACGTGGACTCCGATGGTGACGGCCTTACCGACGCCGAGGAAGAGAAGTACGGGACGGACCCATACTCCATCGACACGGACGGCGGGGGGATCCCGGACGGCCTGGAGGTCGAGAACGGGACGGACCCGACCCTTCCAGATAACGAGGAGGCCTACGACATCGACAAGGATGGTCTCACCAACCAGGAGGAGCGTGACTTCGGGACGGACCCGACGGTTGCAGACTCAGACGGCGATGGCCTCACCGACTACGAGGAGTTCCAGGGCGGGACAGACCCAAACAAGCAGGACTCCGACGGGGACGGTATCTCGGACCTTGAGGAAGAGCTTGGCAACACCGACCCAATGAACCCAGATTCAGACGGGGACGGTCTGACCGATGGTGAAGAAAAGCTCGAAGGGACAGACCCGAACAACCCTGACACTGACGGCGATGGCATCTCCGATCACGAGGAGCTCACCACAGACAGGAGCGACCTGGTCAGCGGTGACCAGACCACAGACCCAACAGACCCGGACACCGACGGTGACGGCATTCCAGATGGAGAAGAGGTCGACGATGGCACCGACCCTACGAGCCAGGATACCGACAGGGATGGTGTTCCAGACGATGAAGAGATAGAGCAGGGAACCGATCCTACAGACATCGATACCGATGATGACGGGATCCCTGACGGTAATGACACCAAACCCAACGGCACGGACCCCAAACCCCCAGATGCGAAATACGCTATCCCGGTCGTGCTTGTGATCCTGCTGGTGCTGGTCCTCATCGTCGCTGCAGTGATATTCACAGTAACATTTGTCAGAAAGCGCAGGGGCATGGCCCAGATGGACAAGGTCCTTGCAGAGGCCGAGGAGCAGCTCATACGGTTCCTCGAGGGCGAGGACATAGAGCGCGACCCATGGGAGGTGGTGCTCGAGACCTACATCAAGTTCAGTCATCTCCTCAAGGCCTACGGCTATACGCGCAGACAGCCAGAGACCGCGGCCGAGTTCGAGGAGATTGTCATCGAGGAAGTGGGTGTTCCAAAGCGGGATGTCCACAACATCACAGACCTTTTCGAGGAGGCCAGGTATTCCACGCACTCCATGCGAAAGAGGGATGCCAAGCGCGCCATCAAGTGCTTCAGAGGCGTCAGGCGCTCGCTCAAGCGCAAGCTGGGTGACCCTGACCCAGTGCTCGTCAATGAGGTGGTCCAGGAAGGCGACATCAAGGTGGACAGGAAGTCCCTCCAGATGTACGATCCTTCCCCGAAGCCAGAGACCCCTTGGGGCGAGGCAGCTGCGCAGGCACAGAGCTGGTGGGTGGACGATAAGCAGCCAGAGTACGAGGTCGTGACCGTCAAGAAGTCCGAGGCCGACAGGACCCGGAAGGAAGAGGCGGAGAAGGCCAAGCAGAAGGAAGCGGATAAGGAGAAAGAACCCAAGAGCAAGGGTAAATCCAAAGGTTCATCTGGCAAGAAACAATCATCTAAGGCGAAGGAGGGTAAGGCGACTTCCCGCAAGGGAAAGAGTGGTGGAAAGAAGGCCAAATAAGGTGATACAAGGTGGCGGGGCTCAAAAAGCACATGGGTAAGATAAGGACCGCAGCCTGGGCTTCAGTTGGAGCCACGGTGCTTCTCATCTTCGTCATCTCCTTCATCATAGTCATCGTAAATCCCGAGAGGGACGACCATCTCTCTGCCTACCAGGACGGCTGGGAGGACATCTCAAGGATGCGCCTGGCCATCAAGGACGAGGGGTATGAGACCCGAGCCATCATCACTTCGATCTCCGAGATCACACAGGACAGGAACCTTGCCGAGCATACGAACAAGACATTGCTCGTCATCGTAGGCGTGGAGAACGTCCAGAACGCTCTAGGTCCAGAGGATGCCTCCGCTCTACGGAACTTCCTCAACCGCGGGGGAAAATTGATCCTGGCCGATGATTTCGGTTACGGGAACGAACTTCTAGACCGGATAGGTTGGTTGAACATAGGAGACAACCAGGCCTCGTCCATCAAGTTCTCCGGCAACAAGCTGTACGATCCGAACTTCGAGAAGAACCCGGACTTCGTGCTCATCAACGTGGACACCTTCGTCAACGATTCCGCTTACTCCAAACCGAAGCACATTGGACCTTACACTGTGATGCTCAACCAGCCCACAGTCCTCACGGGAGTAGGCAACTCCGACAACCTGGACGATGAGCCCATCGCATTCTCGTCCTCGGACTCCTGGCTTGACGAGAACGATAACGGTTACTGGGACCCGTTCGAGGAGGAGAGAGGCTCCAGATGCGTTATGGCCATGCAGCACTTCGGGACAGAGGGGATGATATTCTATGTCTCGGACCCAGGCCTGTTCATCAACGACATGTGGGGCAGGCACGATAACGCCAAGTTCGTCCTGGACATCGTTGATGTGATGCTTCCGGATGGGGGAAGGGTCCTGTTCGACGAGTCCCAGCACTCGCATACCAATCCACTGGTGGACGTGAACAGGGCCATGCACCTGATCATGGTCAAGCTCACCACCAATATCTGCTTCGCAGCCATCGTGATGGTGGTGCTGTTCACCGCTGCGATATTCTTCATGGTCTTTTCCAGGGGGAAGGGGCAGAGGGTCCAACCCCCACCGGTGGATCCGTTCACGACCCTGGGTAGGAGCTTGCCCCCATCGTACTCAAGCGATGTGATGTCCCTCAGAGAGCTCATGCTGGAAACGCTCCGTACTGGAGAGAACATGACCGTGTACGAGTTCTCCCAGCTTAGGAAGAAGAAGATCCACAAGATGCTTCTGGAGTACGACGACGACCTGCTCCTGGACCTCTACCATGACCCGTACGGGGAGGAGAACACAGACCCCCAGGAGATCATGGACCACATCAAGGCAATGGAGGATAAGCGATGAGAACGAAGAAGCTTGCAGCGCTCGTCGCTATAGGCCTCATCTGCATCGCCCTTGGCATCTTCTTCTCATCATACCAGTTCTTCATCCTTGGCTGGATATTCCTGCTCTTCTGCTGGCTTCCCTGGCGGGACCTGGACGCAGAGACCAGGATAGAGCGTGCCCCCGAGCCCATTTACATGCGTGAAGGGGACCAGCACGACATCAAGATGCGGATGAAGGGAACCACACCTGTAGGTTCCCTGGTCACCATCGCAGACGATGTTCCAGAAGGAGTACTGGTCAGCCATGGCTCGGACCTGGTCCTGACCTCAAGGAGCGTGGAGACCAAGGATGCTCCTCTGTGGAAGCGTGGCTACGGGCTATACTTCCCCCACTTCGGAAGGTTCAGGGTTGGCCCCCTGAAGACCTCTATCTGGGACCCGTTCGCACTGTATGTGTCAGAGGGGGACATCGAGGCCACTGAGAACTTCACCATCTACCCGACCTTCAGGAACCTGTCGAACCTGCCAGGGGTGTTCACGAAGTACAAGCATCACCAGTCATACTACAGGCTCCGCAAGCCTGGGATCGGCTCGGAGTTCTTCCAGATCAGGGACTACCAGCCAGGAGATGCCATGAAGACCATCAACTGGAAGGCGTATGCCAAGTACAAGAAGAAGATGGTCAACGTCAAGGAGAAGGAAGTGTCCTGCTCTGCTATCCTCATCATGGATACCAGGTCCGCGAACTCTGTGGGGTCCAGGAGACACAACCCGCTTTCCTGGTCGATCTCCTCAGCTCTTTCCCTAACGTCCTACCTTCTCAAGACCAGGAACGAGGTGGGTGTCCTCACCTACGGTGACGACCTATACTTCATTCCCCCATCCGGCTCACCTGTCCAGATGAACAGGATCCAGGAGCTGCTCATCGACGTGGAACCGGCAGGTGCCATACCGTTCGGAGCCGCACTGGAGGTGGCCATCAGGGAGATGTCCCCTTCCACGGTCCTGTTCCTGTTCTCGAGCCTCATCAGCGACCCGTCACTGATGGACTCGCTCTACTATGCCAGGCTCAAGGGCATAGACATCACGATAATCACTCCACCTGCGGAGTTCTTCGACAGGGTCCTTTCCGACCCGAAGCTTTACGAGATAAAGCAGGACAAGAAGACCAAGCGCAAGTTCAGGCTCCTCAAGAAGAAGGAGGAGGAAGAGCCAGAAGAAGAGGAAGAGGAGGAGGATTTCGACCTTTCCAACACCATCGGATATGAGATGATGATGATGAGGCGGAAGAACTACCTCAAGGACCTCCAGAACATGGGCATCAGGGTGGTGGACTGGAGACCGGACACACCTATCGAGAAACTACTGGAGATGCTGAAGTAATGGCAAATGAGAAGGAGAGCAGACGGGAGTTCACCCCAGGCAGTCGGCCATCCGGGATAATGCTGAAGGCATACTACGCCATGGACCGGGTAGACGACACGCTGGACACCATCGTCTCCTATGTTCCGATTCCGTTCTCCGACCTGCGCTCTGCTCGACTGACCTACACCATCGTTGGTCTGATCTGCGCTCTACTGATGGGGGCCAGCATGGACCTCATCGACCCGGTTCTGTACCATCTGTTCACGCGCCAGCAGATAGACATGGTGCCTATCCTTGTGATGGACGAGGGGGGAGTGTTAGGGTTAGGATTAGTGGGGGCCATGGCAGGTCTAGCCTGTGCAGGTCTTGGATATGGAGCATCCCGCCTGGTCCTGATGAAGATCAAGAACAACCTACTTGTCCCGATCATAACAGGCTCTATCGGGATACTGCTTGCTGCCACAGTGTCCGCTTTCGGTTTCGTCAATATCTTCTACGCCCCGCTTGGATACCCGTACATCGGTCCATCGCTGACCGTGCCAGTGATGGTTACTGCAGTGGCTGCCTCTGCGGTTCTATCCAAGAGCAGGGTGCTTGGCTGGACCAGTCTCGGGTTCACCCTGGTGGTGGCCCTGGCATCCTCGTTCTACGGTGTCAGTTACAATCTACCTCTGATAATCATCTTCGTCATCGCAACCCTCATCCACCTGGAGACGACGCTCACAGCAGGAAGACTCGAGCAGCTGCGTCTGGACGAGTCCACCCGCATCCGTATCCACAAGCAGAACTACGTCAACTTCGTCACCCGCGAGAAGAAGTTCAGGCGCGCTGTCCATATGGATGACATGGACCTTCCCAAGGTCGATGACGGGGTGGACGAGGAAGAGGAGGACCCATGGGTCACATCCCTGCTGGAAGTTCTCTACAAGGGACACTTCAGGGCATTGACCAGAGTGGTCCTAGTGATCGGGTTCCTGCTCATTCTTCTGCCGTTGTTCTACCTGGGCTGGCTGTTCCTAGTGGGATTCCTACCCAACTGGACAGGTGGTCCGATCTTTGCGGAGTCGCTTCTGAGCACCACACCGGTCGGGATCCTGATACCCACTGTCATTGCGTTCTTTGTGCTGTATCAGCTCAAGCGAACCCGGTATGGACCACCAGAGTTCGTCCAGGAGAAGGAGGAGCCAGAGGATGAAGAGGATGACTCTGACCTTGACCAGTACGAGGATGAGGATGACTGGTACGAGGACGGTTGGGAGCAGGGTGAGGCGTGGTGATCAGCCATCTGTTCTTACAACGACCTCGTGTGGTCCAGACACACTTAGGTGGACGGTCTCACCTTTCTTCAAACCCATTGCACGAACGAGCTCTATCGGTAAACGGACCACGAATGAGTTCCCGGCCATGGCCACCTTGGCATCGAGGACCGCATCTTTGATCTTCCTGTACTCGGAGAGTCTATAGGCATCATCTGGATTGAGATAGCTCTCACCACACTTAGGACATTCCGATCCTCTGACCTGGAACCCTTCGATCCTGAACATCTTTGGTTTGGTCCAGGTTCCACAGACGCATTTGAGCTTCTCTTTCTTCATATCATCTGTCACTTGTCTCACCTACATGGGTTATTAGCCAGACCTTCTCCTCGTTCCAGTATGCGATGGATTCCACCACTACGACCTTGATCAACTGGCCACGTATTCGCAGGACCTTCTCTTCGGTGCCGATCTTTCGCTTGGACCTGCTGATGGCCTCTCCTTCTTCCAACACCTTCTGGACATCGTCCAGATAGATGCGAAGGTCGACCATCTCTCGGTCGGCAGTACGGGATGGGCGTAGTTCCATCCCTTTGTAGAGAAGGGGCATGTGAATACTCCATGTAATTACATTATGTTATTACATAATAAGGATTTCCATTTGTTCCCCAGGGACATATCAGGTTGATATGATGTACATGCCAAGAATTTCTGTTTGAACTATGATCCAGGATGTCCAACTCAGTTTGTTCGCTCATGTCCGATCGGACACGATTACCAGAAAGGTTTTTTAAGCCAGACCCATTAACAATCGATAATATGGGAAACAAGAAAGGGAGCCGGCGCCGCGGTATGAGCAACAAAAATCGCAACAAGAACCGCAGCAGGAACAGACCTGATCGTCGAAGAGATGAGACGAAAGGCGGTTCAACATCATTCATCCCTTTCCTGATTGTAGGCATAGTCATTGTCGTTGTGGTCGTTGGAGCGTACTTCATCTTCCTGGCCGACGATGGGGATGGGGACGATAATGATAATGATGTCAACACTGGTGGTAACACGAACAACAACAACGGTGGGAACACTGGTGGTGGCAATGAGATCCCAGCTGAGTGGTGGACCACCTATCCATCGAAGTATGATGAGTTCGGGACCTTGCCTGACCATCCAGGTTGGATCAAAGAGGGATTCGGGTCCAAGAACATGATGGTAGTGTTCATCCATTCAGCCTGTTGCGCACCATGTGTCCAGCAGGAGAACGACCTGAAAGCGGTATTGCCCTCGTATGGCGATCAGGTCGCTTACCTCGATCTACTTACCGAGAACGAAGAGGACCTGGAGCAGGCCATCGAAGGATCCCAGATATACTACGATCCTGCTAGCCCCCAGTCCACCCCACATACGATCATTTTGAAAAAGGTCGGACCGACCATATATTGGTATAGCTACGTGGGGGCCCTTGGCCAGGATGTTATCATTGACCAGTTGGATGATGGCTTGAGCTGAACCTACAGCTTCTTTACCATCTTGTAGTAAGCGTACTTCTTCTTCTGGATCTCCACATCAGTTCGGCCTTCCTGATGATATCCCTGGGTCCTGTAGAAGCTCTGGGCCCTTGGATCGTCGACATCAACGTCCAGCACCAGTTTGTTGCATCCTCTCCTACGGGCCCTGTTCTCAACAGCCTCGAGCAGTCGTGCTCCATAACCATGGCCTCTGGCCTTTGGAGTGATGGCGATATTGGAGAGATAGCATTCACGGGGGCCCACCTGGCCCATCTCATTTCCCAGGGCAATGAACCTGTTGATCCTTTTAACAAGGTCCAGACCCATGAACTTGAGCATGGCCATACCTGTTGAGACCTTGGTCTTCTGTAGTGTATCATGGTCATAGAAGACGGCAACGCCCTTGGTCTTTCCATTGACCTTGAGAACAAGGACGTTGGTGTAGCTGTACAGGTTGTTCTTCTGCTGGAACATACCTGCAAGAATGGTCTGGACGTTGGGACCGAACAGAACATTGAACATCTCTTCTCCGGACTGAACGACTATGCGGGCAAAGGCCTTGTGCTGGCTAGGATCAGCTCGCTTGATGGAGATGTCGTCTTCCAGAAGATGCCCCCGGCTAGATATCGAAGTGAGAGTTTGAATAATTTTGCTCAATCGGACTTCTCACGGCTTGCAAGCTCGTAGATCCGTTCCTGGACCAGTGGGTAGAAGTCGTCGACCTCTACATCCATCTCCTTGGCGACCATGATGGCTGCCACCTCGATGGTGACGTTGAGGTCCTGCTGGATCCTGTTCACGTTGGCCATTATCTTCTTGCGCTCCATTGAGGAGTTCTCCTCGATGCGCTTGATGAGGGCCTTGAACGGGTCCTTGACAAGCAGAAGCTTGAGGACACGGTCGGAGGGTTTGAAGTCGAAGGGGATGTCCATCTCTTTGGGGTCGTATGATAGGACGCATCCCTGGTCGGTCTCTTCGAGGAGTCCTTCGCGGAGGGCGAAGTCGATGAGGCCGTTGGCCTCGGAGGATGAGAACCAGCGCTGGGTCATTGCCATTGCAAGCTCCAGTTCCTTCTTGGTCATGGACTCCTGGCCTTGATTGTTGTAGATGAAGGCGAGGGTCTTTTTCAGCTCCTCCATGTGAGGGGGAACGGCACGAAAGCTAATTAGTTTTCCCAGGTCCCTGATCTTCTAATCTCTGGACACCCCGATCCTGAACCAGTAGTTCCATTTGATGGATCGCTATTTTGTTGAGCTTGATCAATCTATCTTTCTGCTCCATTCCTTCAGAGATCATTACTGCATTCAAGTTCTCAAGATTGGATAAGCATACCAATTGGGAGATCTCTGCATGATCTCTCATGTTCCCTTTCAGGTTTGGATTCTGCTTCCTCCATTGAGAGGCTGTGATGCCAAAAAGAGCAATGTTCAGAAGGTCTGCCTCAGTCGCATATATCGTATTTATTTGAGAAGGGGTCAGCTCATTTGGTATCAAATTCCGACTGATCGCATCGGTGTGTAAACGATAATTTATCTTTGCGAGATTTCTTCTAATATCCCAACCCAACCTCGCTCGTTCTTCATCTTTCAGCCTTTGGAACTCTTTTATCAGATACAACTTGAACTCTACTGAGATCCAAGACGCGAACTCGAATGCAATGTCCTTATGGGCATAGGTCCCGCCATATCGTCCTGCTTTCGAGATAATTCCTATAGCATTCGTTGCATCTATCCACTTCTTTGGCGTTAGAACGAAACTGTTCGATCCTGCTTGAACCATAAACCCCTCGAATTCGAGGGGATTGAAGTTCTCATTGTTCAAGGTCTCCCAGACCCCTAAGAATTCGATCGTGTTCCTGTTCCTCATCCAGTTTTGAACGACATGATCAGACCGTTTCGGTTCCTTGTGCTTAGAAATATCTGTTAGGGAGATGTACTCCTCATGTTCGTGTAATATCAGAGAGATCTTTGATTCCTTAACTTCCAGCGTTGGCATGTCCATCACCCTATCAAGGTAATGGCATGCCAAGTATCAAGTCATATAATAGAACGAACAGCGGGGGTGACTGAAAGTGGAACTCATCGAACCTTCGGTTCTTAGATCCTTTCTGTATATATGCCTCAAGAAGTGGCTCACAGTTGGATGTCCATCATCTCGACCGTCTCGAACAGGTCCGTGACCGCCCCAGCAAACCCTGCCTCAACAACCTTGTCCAGATGCTTGAACGGAACACTCCCGCCACGGGCCATGAGGAACACATTGACGTCCTCGTCCAGAGACTTGAGCACCTCGACCATCTCCGCACAGGGACCATCGGCCTCGAGCCTCTTCACATGCTGCGTCAGCACGAAGTCGAACACATCCTGGTCGATGAGCTTCTTGGCCTTCTTCCGCTTGAACTGGATCTCTTTCTCAGAGCAATCCTTCATATCAAAACGATAAGCGATGTTGGGGGTGACCTCCAACGCAGATGACACTATCTCTGGGTCATCCACGTCCTTCTTCCCAACGACAACGAACTCCGCACCGTTCATGAGAAGGTCGATGAGGTCGTCGTCAGAAGAGAAGTGGCTGTGGACCCAGCAGTACCCGTAGTCCTCGAGCTTCTTGTAGAGCTTGAAGTCCGGAGCCTTGCCTGAAAGACCCTGGAGGTCGTCGATATAGACGTTCTCCACATACTCGAAAAGGCCCTTAACGAGCTCCTCGGCCGTGGCCTCCTGGTCATCGAGCTTGAGGGGGCGGTGGTCATCACCCTCAGGGGCCATGGCCAAGCCTTCGGATATCGTTACGTGGGGAATTATCTCAAAGCCCTCCGGGGGCTTATACGGTACTTTCATCTCCAACATAGCACCACCTCTAACGTGTGAATATGGCCCAGGCTATCGGCCTGAAAGCCTCAAAAAGGGAACGGGAGATCACTCCTTGAGCGGAGCCATCACCACGACGTCCTTTGCGGACTTGACCTTCTCGAACGGAAGGACCACCCTCTCCTGGGAGTCCAACCTGTACTTGTCCAGATCAAGTTCTTCGGACGGGATGATCAGGATGTGGAGGATCTTTCCGGTCTTCGTGTCGCACACGAGATTGTCCACAGTACCAAGGAACTTGCCATCAGAGGACATCACGTTCTTTTCCCAGAGATCTGATGCGAACATCTTCATAAGATCACCTGAATTCTATCACCACATAATTCTTCTGGTTTATATAGTATTTCGCCCCCAACCTGTCCTGTTTCAGGCTGTGGACGGATCCGTGGACAGGCCCTTTTTGACACCCAACATCTCCTTGTAATAGTTCTGATAGGCCTGAACCACATCAGGACCACACGTTGGACGGACCTTCTTCTTGGCCATCTTGAAGTGCGAGGTGGTCACAGCAGCAGCATCGATCTTCTCTCGGAGCGCAAGCATGGCAGCCTCTCTGCAGAGGCTTTCGATGTCCGCACCAGAGAAGTGGTTGGTCTGCTTCACGAGCATGTCCAGGTCCACACCCTTGATGGGCATGTCCCGGGTGTGGATCTTGAGGATCTCCTTCCTGGCCACATCGTCTGGAGCGGTTATCAGGAAGAACCTGTCGAACCTGCCAGAGCGCATGATGGCGGTGTCGATTATGTCTGGCCTGTTCGTGGCACCGATGACGACGACGCCCTCCATTGCCTCGAGGCCGTCCATGGATGTGAGGATCTGGCTTACGACCTTGTAGGCGACCTGGGACTCTGCTCCGTCACCACGAAGTGCGGCTATAGAATCTATCTCGTCCAGGAACACGATGCAGGGAGCGACCTGTCTGGCCTTTTTGAATATCTCCCGGACGGCCTTTTCAGACACGCCCACCCACTTGGAGAATATCTCCGGGCCCTTGACGGTGATGAAGTTGGCGTTGGACTCTGTGGCCACAGCTCGAGCGATCATGGTCTTGCCGGTCCCGGGTGGACCAAAGAGAAGGATGCCCTTGGGAGGCCGGATGCCCATGCGTTTGAACGCTCCAGGATGCTTCAATGGCCATTCTACAGCCTCGATGAGCTCCTGTTTGACCTCATCTAGACCGCCGATGTCGTCCCAATGGACCTTGGGCACTTCCACGAGGACCTCGCGCATGGCGGAAGGCTCAACTTCGCGGAACGCGTGTGCCATGTCCTCCTGGGTCACGTGCATGTGCTCGAGGACCTCGGTCGGTATCGGCTTGTCTAGGTCGATCTCTGGCAGGTACCTGCGGAGTGCGCGCATAGCCGCCTCCCTCACCAGGGATGCCAAGTCTGCCCCCACAAAGCCGTGGGTGAGCTCGGCCATCTCTGCGATGTCCACGTCCTCGTCCATGGGCATGCCTCGGGTGTGGACCTGGAGGATCTCGTAGCGGCCCTTCCGGTCTGGCACACCGATCTCGATCTCCCTGTCGAACCTGCCTGGTCTGCGAAGCGCTGGGTCTATGGCGTCCACCCTGTTGGTGGCTGCGATGACGATGAGCTTTCCACGGTCCTGGAGGCCGTCCATGAGGGTGAGCATCTGGGCGACCACGCGCCGTTCGACCTCACCATGGATCTCACCCCGTTTTGGAGCGATGGAGTCTATCTCGTCGATGAATATGATTGATGGAGTGTTCTTCTCTGCCTCGTCGAACTTGTTTCGCAGGTTCTCCTCGGACTGGCCGTAGAACTTGTTCATGATCTCCGGGCCCTGGATAGAGTAGAAGTTGGCACCGGACTCGTTGGCCACTGCCTTGGCGATGAGGGTCTTTCCAGTCCCTGGAGGACCATGGAGCAACACACCCTTGGGGGGAGAGATACCCAGCCGATCGAACAGCTCTGGATGCTTCAGTGGAAGCTCGATCATCTCCCGCACGCGCTGTAGCTCCTCGCCCAGTCCGCCGATGTCCTCGTACGAAATCTGATCGGAGACCTCGACCTCGCCAGCTGGTTCTTCGCGGAGGGAGATGTTGGTGTCCAGCCCCACCTCGATGATGCCCTTGGGGGAAGTGGAGACAACACTGAACGGTAGGTAGCCGCCCATGAGCGCGATGCCTGGTACGATGACGGTGTCCCCCTTGTGGAGTGGATGTTTGAGCAGGCCGCGTTTGATGAAGTTCTCGATACCGGACCCGAACTGGACACGATGGTTCTCCTTCACCATGGGGGCCAGGGTGACGGATACGGCGTTCTTGACCTTGGCCTTGCGGACCTCGATCTTGTCGCCGATGTTGACCTTGGCGTTGTTGCGGACGGTCCTATCTATCCTGATCGAATCCCGCTCCTCGTCCTCGGGCCTTGCTCGCCAGACCACGGCTGCGGTCACACGGCGACCTTTCAGCTCCACGATGTCGCCTGGATTGAGCCCCAGCTTCTTTCTGAACTTCTTGGGCATCCTGGCCTTGCCGTGACCCACGTCGGGCTTGAGTGCTTCGATGACGCGGAGCTCGATGTAACCGTTATCGTCTGGCATTGGTCGAAATGAAGTGCCTGGGGGACTATATACATAGTGGTAACAAATGCAGCTTACAGCTGCATTACCTCGATGCCGCCATTCTCCCCACCTTCGCCCTTGTCCACCCTGACGACCTTCCACTTCCCATCCTTGCCCAGGTCAATGACGTCACCCTCTCCGACGTAGACCTTGAACTCCCTGTTCTCTGTCCAAAGCGATACATTGGCGGAGAGGCCCTTCTTCTTCTGGCCGGACTGGGTGGTGTACTCCCGCTCCCAGATGTTCGAAACGCCTGCTGAAAAATCTCCGAGGATGCCTACGGTGGTCTCCTCGATAAACTCGTTCTCTGGTGGTCGGGACATAAGGGATAATCAACGTTATAGATTATAAGTTTCCGTTAGAACCAAAATTAATATATATAATCTAAGCTAATGAAAACTAAGGTGAACTAAGATGGTTCAGGCACTGATAGAGATCGATGATAACACCAACAGGGTCATCAACATGGTGAAAGCGAAATACTCTCTTCATGATAAGAGCGAAGCCATTGAGTATATCATCGAGAAATATATTGAATATGAGGATGAGCCAGAGCTAAGACCGGAGTTCATCGAGAAGATGATGAAGATCCGCAAGGAAAAGAGTATCAGGGTCAATGATCCAAAGAAGAGGTATGGTCTGGATGTATGATCTAGATATCAAACCTACCCTGGATCGCATCTTCAAAAAGATGATGAAAAGGGATAATGAGAGGTTGAAGAAGATATTCAAGAAGGTCGAGGAGATCCAGAGGAATCCTCGGCATGAGTATAAACATCTCCGAAGACCCCTTCAAGAATTTTACAGAGTCCATATTAATTCAAGTTTTGTTCTGATCTTCGATATCAATCATACGGAAGAGCTTGTTGTCTTGTACTATTTCGCTCATCATGACGAAGTATACAAGTGGCATCCGAAAAAAGAGGATTGAAAACTACTTCCGCTTCCCCATCTCCCCCAGCCTCTTGCCCACCTCGTCCAGCTCCTTCTGCAGCGGGAAGTGCATCTCCGAGAACCGGTACGCAGTGGACCGCTGGGTCTTTACCACAGACTGGATGAACGGATGCTGTTTCTCAAGGTCGGACTGACTGCGCAGGAGCAGTTTGTAGCCTTCCACAGGAAGCAGGATCACAAAGCCAAGAAGCATGGCTCCGAAGAACAGCTCTGGTGGAAGCACCCGTATCTCCAGGACCTCGGCGGCCTTGGTGATCATGTCGAACTGCTCTGGCACGAACGGCACCCACCCGAACATCAAGGCAAGCAGGATGGCCACAGGAATACTTGCCATCAAGACTGGGAAGATCATGTTCCTGTGCTTGATGTCATGGATGATCGAGGTCGTGGCCGACCGACAGTTGAACATATTGATGCTTTCAGCGAAGATGAGGAAGGTCAGGATGGTGGTCCTGATGACCTGTATCTTCTCCTCACCAGTGTAACCCGTCGGGATGATGTCGTTGTTGAGCACGTAGTAGATGCCGATACCGATGCTGGCCAGGGTCAAGATCATCAGAGCCATCTCCCCCAGGACCTCCTTGGACAGGATGTTTTCGGAGGCATCACGAGGAGGCAACTTCATCAGATTGGGATGCCGTTTATCGAGCATCAGAGGAATAACAGGGAACGCATGCGTGGTCGCATAGAGCAAGACCAGCTGGCGTGGGTTGAGCAGGTCCTCGAAGAACAGAAGGATAGCTACTGACAATAGCGTCAGCTCGACGATGTTGGTGAAAAGCTGGTACACGATACACTTCCGGATGTTCTCGAAGATGAGCCTACCCTGCTCCACCGCGGTGACCAGCGTTGCGAAGTTGTCGTCTGTGAGAATGATCTGCGACGCTTCCTTGGCAACCTCCACCCCGCTTTGGCCCATGGCCACCCCCACGTCGGCGTTCTTGATGGCGGCGGCATCGTTGACACCGTCACCGGTCATGGCGATTATCTGGCCGCTCTCCCGGTAGGCTGCCACGATGTCGACCTTCTGGTCTGGCGAGACGCGTGAGTAGACCGCCACATCCTTTAGCTTTTCAGCGTCCACAGGCAGCTCAGGGCCTTCGACCACCAGAGAACCGTTCGACATGACCATAAGGTCCCGAGCAATGGCAGTGGCAGTCCCCTTGGCATCGCCTGTGATCATGACCACCCGGATGCCCGCCTCGTTGCATTTCTGCACGGCCTTGCGCACACCTGGCTTGGGGGGATCGATCATTCCCACAAAACCCAGGAACGTCAGGTCGGTCTCCACCTGGTCGTCGGCCAGGCCGTCGTTGTAGATGCCGGGACCATACTCCTTGTAGGCTATGGCGAGCGTCCTCATGGACTTGGAGTTCGTGAGGTCATTGGACTTGGTTATGAGCTCACGACCGTAGCTATCCAGCATGACCACTTTAGAGCCAGACACATACCTTGAGCATCGCGGAAGGATGGTCTCCATCCCACCCTTGATGAACACGATGTGTCCGCGGCCCTGCCTGAAGACCTTGGTCATCCGCTTGCGGTCCGAGTCGAAGGGGATCTCCCGAACCACCCGGAACTGCTTGGCCTTTGCAGCGACCTTTCCTTTACGACCCAGTGTTCGCAGTGCACCCTCGGTCGGATCACCAATGACCTCCCATCTGCCGTTCCTCTCCACAACCTTGGCGTCGTTGTTGAGATACCCTGCAAGCACCATCTTCTCCAGGAACGGGTATCTACGCAAAGCGATGTCTCCGGCCATGGAACGGATGGTCCCCTCGGGGGAGTAGCCAGACCCAGTCACCGAGCTGAACTTGCCATCGTGGAACATTGTCTTGACGGTCATGGCGTTCTGGGTCATGGTGCCGGTCTTGTCCGAGCAGATGACCACCACACGACCGAGGGATTCTATGGCCGCCAGCTTCCGAACGATGGCATTCTTTCGAACAAGTGTGGACATGCCTTTGACCATGATCACGGTCGTAATAGCGGGGAAGCTCCAGGGTATAGCGGCTATGGCCAGGGTCACGGTCATGACCGCACGCTCAACCACCCGGATGGCCGTAAGCTCTCCCTTAGAATTTAGAATGATCAACTGAACAATGAACATGAAGACGCAGAGTATCAGAACCGTCACTGCAAGGGTCTGGCCCAGTATCCGCATCTTCCTCTGAAGCGGGATCTCCCGCTCCTCGGCCTCGTCGATGCGCTTGGCGATGTGCCCAAGCTGTGTCTTCAACCCCGTGGACACGACAACTGCCTCGGCGCTCCCCTTCACGACCACGGCGGACATGAACGCCATGTTGGTCATGTCCTGAAGGCCAGGCTCCTTCTCCACCACCCTGGCGGTGTTCTTCTCGACACCCACGGACTCCCCCGTCAGAGACGACTCGTCCACTGTCAAGTGGTCCGAAGCGATTATCCGAACATCGGCTGGTATCCTGTCCCCCTCGGACAGCCGCACGATGTCTCCTGGCACAAGATCGCCTGTGGACACCTGCACCCAGTCCCCCCCACGCTTGACCTCGGCCTTGGCCTCGGAGATCTTCTGCAGAGCTTCCAGCGATCGTTCGGCCTGGTACATCTGGATGATTATCATCACCCAGCTGATGCATATCACAGCGAAGATCAGAATGGAAGTGAAGTAGTCCTTTGTGAAGAAGATGGCAAGCACCATCAGGATGCCTGCCA
>JANQNL010000001.1 GCA_028279585.1 Thermoplasmatota archaeon | reverse complement strand
CCGTTCACTGGGACCTGGGACAGCTATGTATTCCACCAGGGCAGGAACATCCTCCTGACCCTCAACGCATCGGTACCTTCAGGAAGCGTTGGTCTCACGGTCGAGAACTCCAACACACTCCTTGCAGCCTACCTCCAGCTTCGCTGCGAGCAGATAGTAGAGGGAGATTCCACCATCCAGACCCTGGACGTAAACGATGAGGAGACAACATCCATCTATCCGAACGTCCCTGAAAGTTCCAGGGTCCTCAAGATCGAAGGTGATTTCTTTGATTCCATTGGATCCTATGATGTGTTCGAAGTGAACGTAACCATCCTGGACCCGGCCCGTCAAGCTATCCATGATTCAGCGGCATTGCTGATTAGGACATCTAACTGGATAGCCCATTACAACTACACCTGGTTCTATCCAACAGGTCTTGGTGCAGGGACCTACACCATCGAGGCCAGTGCTACAGATAACAGTGGCAACGCCTTCACCATCGAGACCACCATCGACCTGTCCCAGTATGGTGTGCTCCTGTCCACGAGCCAGCGCGACAAGACCGGGGCAAAGGGAGATTCGGTCAGCTACACAGTGACCGTCACCAACGTTGGCGGCTCATCCGATACCATCACTCTTACAACTGGCATCGATCCATCATCATGGGCAGCACGGGTCGAACCGGCATCAGTGTCCCTGAACGCTGGTGCTGACACCACGGTCAACGTCATCGTGGACGTCCCAATGAGCGCAACACCTGCGACGGAAGCAACTATCTCTCTCACAGGAAAGAGCACCGGGTCTGCAGCTGCGTTCTACGACCTGGACCTAACGGTCACCGTCACAGCCGTCTCTAACTTCGACTTCATTGCCACAACTGCCACAACCCAGCAAGTTGGTTGGGGTGAGGTCGCGTTCTACTACATCGACCTTGCCAACACTGGTGCGGACGCTACGACGTTCGCCATTGTACTTGTGGACGATCCACCCACTGGATGGGAGTACTCGATGTCAGGTGGGGTCTCGGATACGCCTGCGACGGGTTATCTCAAGAACACTGCGTTCCTGCAGCCGCAGGAGCAGGTCCAGATAACCATCGCGATCAGTGCCCCTGCAGACGAGATCGCTACGGATTCAGTGACGGTCAATATCGAGGCATACCCAGAGACCATGCCCTCCAGTGCAAAGACCATTACCACGTCGACTACGGCCACGAGTGCTGCAGAAACGCTGATCTCCATTCCCGAAGCGAGCAGGATAAAGACTGCGAGCGAGGACCTGACCAAACCGAACTCTGTAGCATTCACTTCAGTTGAGTTCCAGGTGAAGTTGTTCAATAGTTATTCCACTGACCTTGACGTCTACCTCGCCGCCACTCCGCAGTCTGGTTGGACGACCGACATCACACCAGTGGTCACTGTTCCTGTTGGGGGAGAGGTATTGGCTACACTGAGGGTCTACCCTGCCGACGGCGCCACTGCTACAACCAGCGGCAAAGGATATTCGGTCGTCGTGAACGCATCCACCACAGGCGCCTTGATGCTCTATGATGAGGTCCTGGTCTATGTCAAGATCCCAACCGTGGAACGGATGAGCTGGAGCGTAGAGGGCAACAACGATACCCGTGAAGTGACAGACCCTGGCAACACAGCTCAGTTCAACCTTTCATTGACCAATACTGGGAACGCCATGCAAAGCATAACCCTGTCACAAAAGAATGACAAGGACTGGGTCGTCGAGCTTTCGCAGACAGAGTTCACAGTGGGGTCTGGTGGTGTCCGTGCGTTCACGCTCAAGGTCATCACTCCAAAGGGTGATTATTCCAACCAGAACTGCACAGTGACCCTGACCATGACCTATGGCACATCGAAGACCATGGAGATGAAGCTCCATGTGAAGATGGTCATTGCAGGTGCCAACTGGTTCAGTGACTTCCTGGCAGAGAACGCACCGATCATCCTTATCATGGGATTCTTCTTGATCATCATAATCATAGTAGCAGGTATTGCATTCACAAGGCGGGGAAAGCTCGGACAGGACGAGGGGGAGTCCGAGAAGGACAGCTCGAACGCTGACCTGAAGTATCTCAAATAAAACCTTTGAGGGGATAGAAATGATCACTATGGACGAGGTCCGCATCCTGGACCTGAACGCAGAGTATCTTGGAGTATCGACAAGCCAGCTCATGGACAACGCTGGCAAGAAGGTCGCAGAGCACTACCTTGTCGAGACCGATGTCCGTGAGGGGATAGTGATAGTATGTGGGGGCGGCAACAACGGTGGCGATGGTCTCACAGCAGCGCGCTATCTTTTAGAATCCGACGAGGTCAAAAAGCTCAAGGTCATATGCAGCTTCGACGAGGATGGCCCCAAGACCGACCTTGCCAAGGATGCGTTCCACAAGCTTGAGAGCATGGGAGACGTTGTGGACTTCGTGCACCTGGAGCATGGTAGGGAAGAGGCACAGCTCGAAGTGCATCTTCGACCAGCAAAAGCTGTCATCGAAGCAATGCTGGCTGCAGGCTTACGTGGAACCCCCGGCGAGCCGTTCTCCACCATCATCCACATGATCACCGAGATGATGGAGGTCGATGAACCACCATATGTGGTCTCCATCGATGCTCCACCAGGTCTTGGCACCGATATCGCCCTTATCCCCCACGCGACCATCACTCTACACGATGTGAAGTTCGGGATGAAGCAGGAGAACAGCGGCGAGATGATAGTTGCCGACATCGGTATCCCTGACAAGACCCAGAGCCACGTCGGACCAGGCGACCTTCTCCGATACCCCAGACCCGATGACGATGCGCACAAGGGTGAGGGTGGGAAGGTCATGGTCGTTGGTGGTGGCCCATACGTGGGTGCCCCCATCATGGCCGGTCTTGGAGCGCTCCGAGCAGGCGTGGACTTGCTCTACCTGGCAGCTCCAAGGGCCATAGCGTTCCAGCCAACTCTCACCACCTATTCGTTCATTCCAGTTCCGTTTTCCCAAAAGGAGGACTGGCATTTCCTGGACACCCATCATGTCGACGAGATCCTCGACACCATCAAGCGGAACAAGATCGACGCGGTAGTTGTCGGTTGTGGCCTGGGAGAGGAGACGAACACTCTCGAGGCGGTCCTTCGGATTCTCGAGAACACCGACAAGGATGTGGACGTCGTCGTGGACGCTGACGGCATGAAGGCTATTGTCCATGATGTTGACAGGGCCATCGCCGCCTTCACAGGAAGAAAGGCAGTAATCACACCCCACGCAGTTGAAGCAAAGCGTGTGTTTATGGCCACAGAGATATCTCCAGAGCTCGAGAGGTTCGGAGAGGACTCGATGGAAAAGGACGCAAAGATCCTGGCAGCCTTTGCCAAGCACCTACACGCAACGGTCCTGTTCAAGGGTCCAACTGACATCATAACGAACGGTAAGAAGTTCAAGTTCAACGATTCAGGCGTCCCAAGGATGGCTGTAGGTGGAACCGGTGACGTCCTCGCAGGTGTTGTCGGTGGTCTACTGGCAAAAGGGATGACAACGCTCAACGCTGCAGCACTTGCAGCTTTCCTCAACGGTTACTATGGTCAGAAGGTGTTCGAGCGCAAGGGCTACTCAATGATGACCACTGACATCCTGGACGAGTTCGATATCACTGACGATCTCGCCTATCGCATAGTAGCTGAAGAATGCTATCAGGATTAGAAGAAATGAGAACCGGTCTCCAGGTCCTCGGTCTTGATGATTATCCTACTTCCATCGATAGTGTGAGGTAGGTAACCTGGCCAGCATCCGCCACCCTTGTTCTCGGTCCCTATTCCCTTCACACTGAACTTCTGGCCACAGTTGCGGCAGCGCGCTTCATCGCCAGACTGTTCATAGCCTTTCTTGGCATGGTAGCAGACCTCACATGCATCGAAAGCCGTGTGGACCTCTCCCTCGTCATCGATGAGAGCGAAGAACTTGATAGTGCTGGACTTACCTTCATACTCATAGTAATGGAACTCGCCATCTTCCAGCTCGGCCATGTTGATTATCACATTATCACCGGTCTCATCAATGACCGTGTCCTCATACTCTGTATCGTTCTGGCTGGAATACTGATAATACACGAACGCACCGATAGCTACCAGGACAATAGCAGCTATGATAACGCCCACAATGATCTTGGTGTCTACCTTTTTCTCGTTCTTCAAACGGTCCTCGTTCGTCTTTTTTGACCTATTTCCGTTGTTCTTTTTCTGTTTATGACCGTTCCCCTTCTTCTTATGACCCATGTGATCAACCTCCTTGCTTGTTCCTGACATCGGATACGACTTTCCCATCAACAAGCCTGACTATCCTGTCACCCCATGCTGCAAGTCTCTCATCATGGGTGACGAAGATTATGGTCTGGCCCTTGTCATGGAGCTTTCTGAATATGTTCATTATCTTGTCGCCTGTGGAGCTGTCCAGGTTGCCAGTTGGCTCATCCGCTAGGATGATGTCGGGTTCATTTATCAGAGCCCTGGCGATGGCTACACGCTGCTGCTCCCCCCCAGAAAGCTTTGCGGGGATGTGTCCTGACCTATGCTCAAGACCCACATCATGAAGCGCTTGGACCGTCCCTGCCTTGTCAACCTGGCCGTGGAAATATTGTGCCACCTGGACGTTCTGTGAAGCTGTAAGGTATGGAATAAGATGATACTGCTGGAATATCATTCCAAGACTGTTCCTTCTGAACAGGGTGAGCTGCTTGTTGTTCAACTTGGTCAGGTCCATGCCCATGACCTTAATCCTACCGCTGGTAGGCCTGTCTAGGCATGAAATGATGTTGAGGAGTGTAGTCTTTCCAGAACCCGATGGTCCCATGATGACGGTCCACTCCCCAGAGTAGATCTTTAGGTTCATGCTATTGAGGGCTACAGTGGTCTGGTCATACCGCTTCGAGAGCTTTTTGATATCTACTACGACCTTTCCCATTCACTCACCTCTTAATACTATTGCTGGATCCACGGTCAGGGCCTTCCTTATCGGCAGGACCATGGATATCAGGACTATTCCGAAGGAGAGGGCGAGGGACACCGGCAGCATCCACCATCTCACCATTATGGAGCTTTCGAAGACGAAATCCCCAATGAACTGGGACAGTAGAGCACCAAGGGCAAAGCCCAGGATGCCGCCGGCCAGGGCGATGAGGACGCCCTCTCCCAGGAATAGCAGGGCAATTTCGGAGTGAAGTGCACCAACGGCCTTCATCAGGCCTATTTCCTTGCGCCTCTCAACGACAGAGAGGCTCATGGTCGTCGTTACGGCCATGATGGATGCGACAAGTGATACTACAGTGATGAGACCAACGAGGTTCTGGATGAGGTCCAGTGTGTCCATCTCGGCCTTGGCGATCTGCTTGACGGTCAGGACCTCGACACCGTTTATCTCCCCCTCGATTATCTCTGCGATGTCCTTTAGAGGACATGCATTGCACAAGGCAGATATGTGCATGATATTGACCTTGTTCTCCTTGTTCGTGAGGTTCTGGATCTCATCAAGCCTTCCAAAGATCCTGGAGTCATCCTCACCACCGGCCATGACTATGCCGCTGACGATGAACTCCCTCTCGGCATGGTACTCATATCTGGTGGTCTCGTTGACCGCTACTTCTGAATATGATAGTGTGATAGTGTCCCCGACCATCTTCCCAAGCTTCTGGGCTATCCTCATACCAAGGACCACAGAACCGTTCTCGGTCGGGTATTCTCCATTGAGGTTCCACCATGTGTTGATGTTGGTGAGCTGGTCGAACCAGGTCCCTGCAACGATAGCGGATGCATCGTTGTCGACCGTTACAACTCCGTAAAGGAAAGCGTTCTTTCCGAGGATACCTTTGACCCGCCCACCGAACACCTCGATCGGAAGATCGCGGATAAGCATGGCATCCTGTTCGGGGATATACTTGGTCTCGGTCACAGAACCCATGCTTATGCCGCCCACTGTTAGTTCGATATCTTCACTCTCGGGTACAACGATAAGGTTGGGGCCAAAGTTTCGGAGCTCTGTCGCTATCTTGTCTTCCATGTCATAAGAGATCATGAACAAAGCAGAACCTACGGACACGCCTATGACGATGGCGATAACGGGGAGGATCACCCGAAGTTTTCTCATCCTAAAGGAGCTGAACAACAGTGTAAGATACATGTCCAATAGAATTAACAATTGTTAACTATATTAACTTTTACTGTTGTCGTACAAAGTTCATGTCCACTTGAAAAACAGGTCCTTATATACTATACAACTCTAGTAAAACAGATATAGAAAAAGAGCTTCAACAGCCACGATGTTCCAGCACCGAAGCATCATCGAGATCCAGAAGGAAACACCCTTTACGATATCGGTGGAAATGTTCCCACCACGCAACGGTATCTCACCGGAGGTCATATTCAAAAAGATATCCTTGCTCCGTTACCTCAACGTAGACTTCATCTCTATCACAAAAGGGGCTATGGGTTCTATGCGTGGTGGTACGGTCCCTATCGGATTCATGATCGGCGATCGCTTCAACGTCGAGCCTCTGGTCCATTTCCGATGCCGTGACCATACGAAGCAGAGCGTGGAGAACCACCTCGTGGACCACCACTACTTCGGTATCCGCAACGTCATGGCACTCATGGGAGATGTTGCAGCCGACGGCTCCAACGCAGAGCTCGACCCAAAGAGCTTCCATCGGCATGCGGACCAGCTGGTCGATCAGATACGACGCATGAACGAGGGTGAGTACATGCCCCTTCCGGGAGTCGATGACGCCCGCAAAGGTGTCTCCCCTGACTTCTGCATAGGTGTGGCGGCATACCCCGAGGCTGAGGACATGGACTTCGAGATCAACACGGTGATGCGGTCCAAGGTCGAGGCTGGAGCGGACTTCGCGATAACACAGATGTTCTTCACATCCCAGGCCTACTTCGAGTATGTGGATAGGCTCAAGGGTGCTGGTTTGAACATCCCAGTGATCCCTGGGGTCCGTCCAATGTCAACTCGCAGACACATCGATGTGGCGAAGGATACCTTCAAGGCTCAGATGCCCTCATGGTTCCAGGACAAGGTCGTTGAGTGCGATGATAAAGAGGTGCCTGGTGTGTGCAGGGATTTCACGCTGGACCTGATAAGCGAGCTGAAGGAGGGGGGAGCGCCGGGGGTGCATCTTTTTGTGTTGAACGATGTGCAGTTGGCTCACTCGGTTATTCCGCACATCAGGACGCTTTGATATTATTCAGTCCTCAGGTGGTGGAGGAGTGCTCTTCTTCACCTTGTCCTTGAGCTGTTCCCGCCTGATGTCCGCAACGCCTTTTGTTATCTCCCTCTTTTCATCTTCAGAGAGCGTTCCATCCTGGGCAAGGGTTGAGCGCAGTTCCTTCATCTCCTCCCTGGAAACCTCGTTGTCTGCAAGGATCTGGTTGATCTTGTCCGAGATCTCCTCTGGAAGGTCCATGGTCGCAGTTATAGTGGAGATCTTGAGGTCCTTGTACTTTCTCAAGATGTCCTCATGAAGCGCCATGGCCTGAGCCACTGTGATGTTCTCCTTCTCGATTGTCCTTGTGACCTTCTGTGAGAACTCCTCCAGCTGTTCCTCGTTCTTGATGGCTGCCAGTTCCTTCTTCAATTTGTTCATGAGGAACTTCTTCCGAGTAACTAGCAGGATACCGACCAACACGAACAGGACCGAGATAACGACAGAGATGAGGACCTCACCCCAACCCCAGTAGAATCCGAACAATGGGACCTCGAACTCGTTGGGATCGGTCTGGACGTCCTTGTCCCTGGAGTCGAAATCATTGATGTCCGGTGATCCATCGTTGTCATCGTCAGGGTCGATCTCATCTGGAATGAAATCACCATCGAAGTCTGGTGGTGTGGAGTTGGCCTGATACTGGTCAGTTCCAAGGTTCTCCTCGACCTGGTTGCTGAACCCATCATTGTCGATGTCGTCGTCCTCGAAATCGAGGATCCCGTCCCCATCGAAATCACTGGGTATGCTGTTCGGGTCCAATGGATCCGATCCCGCCTGGACCTCTACGACATCCACCCATCCGTCGTTGTCATCATCAGTATCGATAATGTTCGGGGAAAGGTCAGAATCCGTATCCTGGGGCCTGCTGGTTGCGCTCTGGGTGTTCGTGCCAACATATTCTTCCACGGTGTCCGTGTACCCATCGTTGTCGTCATCGATGTCAGCGTTATCGCCTATTCCATCACCATCGGTGTCGACGCTCTCCAGTGGATTTAGTGGGAATGCGTCGTCAACATCCTTGACCCCATCATTATCATCATCCTCATCCTCTATGAGGGTACCGTTGGAGTATTCATCTGGCATCCCGTCCCCGTCCGTATCCAGGTCTGCAAGCGGATCGAAGGGGAAGTCATCCTTGTTATCTGTGATCCCATCATTATCGTCATCGGAATCCTCAAGGTCTGGAATGAGGTCACCATCGTTGTCTGCAGGTATGGATAGAGCATCTCGTGGGTCGGTACCATATGATGCCTCCATGATGTCAGTATAACCATCATTATCATCGTCCAGGTCCGTGGAGTCTGGCTCCAGGTCCCCGTCAAGGTCCGGTGGTGTGGACCCAGCATCCAGAGGATCCGTGGTCTCGCGAAGCTCGATGCTGTCTGCGTATCCATCGTTGTCATCATCGGTGTCTGTGTTGTCCCCAACACCGTCTGCGTCCGAGTCCATCCACTCCAGTGGGTTGTTGTCGAACTCATCTGCATTGTCTCCCCAACCATCACCATCCGTGTCCTTGGTCTCTGCTGGGTTCAGTGGAAACGCATCGGAGTTGTCGCCAACACCATCCGAATCTGAATCCTTCCACTCGGCGTTGTTGCTCGGGAATGCATCCGTATTGTCCCCTACACCATCACCATCCGTATCATCCCACTCTGTGGCATCGTTCGGGAACGCATCTGCATTGTCCCCTACACCATCGGAGTCAGTGTCCTTTGTCTCGTTCGGATTGTTTGGAAGGTCGTCCGAGTTATCCCCCACTCCATCACCATCAGCATCCGCCCACTCTGTGGGATCGAACGGGAACTGGTCCCCGCCAGCACCTGTGGAGTTATCCCCAAAGCCGTCCGAATCCGAATCCTTGGTCTGGTCACCATTGGATGGGAACTCGTCGGAGTTGTCGCCAACACCATCTCCATCGGTGTCGTCCCATTCAAGGGGATCGAGCGGGAATGCATCAAGAGTAAGTCCAGTGGTGGAATCTCCCTGGGTCTTTCCAGTGTTCCACTGGTCCGGATAGCCATCTGAGTCCGTATCAACGCTGGCTGCTGGATCGTTTATAAAATCATCAGAATTATCACCAATGCCATCCGAGTCGGTATCCCACCATTCCAGGCTGTTGTTCGGAAACGCATCCCCATTGGTACCTGAGGAATTATCTCCGAACCCATCCCCATCGGTATCGTACTGCTGGGAAGCATCGTATGGCATGAAGTCGCGATTGTTACCTACACCATCCCCATCTGAGTCCATCCACTCGGAGTTGTCCGATGGGAAGGCATCGGAGTTGTCACCCCACCCATCTCCGTCCGTGTCCGCCCATTCTGAAGCATTGTTCGGGAACGCATCGTCGAACTGGTCTCCATGCCTGTCCCCATCTGCATCCACATACTCGAACGGGTTCCATGGGATGTCGTCAAGGTTATCCCCGTATCCATCGTTATCGGAATCCATCCATTCAGATAGGTCATCAGGGAACGCATCCTTGTAATCAGGGAACCCATCGTCGTCTGAATCCAGGTAGAAGTCCTTATCATCCCGGTTGAACCTCACTGCAAAGGAGCTTCGAGCATTGTTCGTGTAGTATAGGTCCAGGTCTCCGTCCCCATCAGCATCACTCAGGATCGGATGGTAGGCTGTGCCTGGGGCTGGGTACTCCACCTTGTTACCTAATCCTCCATAACCATTGTTCTTGAGAACGGTTATGACCTTGTCCCCAGTATCTGCTGTGATGATATCGTTGTCAGAATCCCCATCGATATCCCCAGCAACTATGTGTCTGGGTTGATCGTTCACGGCCAAGGTCTTTGTGGTGCTAAGCGCGCCCCAGCCATTATTGTAGAGGATGGTGATCGAGTCATCATTGATGTTGGCCGTCACAGCATCATTGTCCCCGTCCTTGTCCATATCTATCAGTGTGATGGCATCTGGACTTGGTCCGGCAGCATAATCCGTTGCTGAAGCAAAGTTCCCTGCACCATTGTTCCAAAAGACCCTGACATCGTCATCATTCCTGTTGGTAACAACGATATCAAGGTCAGCGTCAGTGTCCATTCTTGCAAGGGCTATGCCCTTTGGGCCCGATCCTGTGTTATATGTGCTCTCTGAGCCAAAACCACCTACTCCATTGTTTATCCGGACCGATATGTCATAGTCGTTCTTGTTCAGAGTGACAATATCCAGAAAGTTATCCCCGTTCACATCCCCCAGTTCGAGCCAAGGTGCCCTTCCTACTGCATAGTCCGTCCTCGATCCGAACACTCCCGCTCCATTGTTGAACCTTCTACATACGTAAGTGGATGTTAGGCCGCCTCCCGCCGCACACATCAGGTCGACATCACCATCATTGTCGATATCACCCAACTTTACATTGAAAGGATATGAGTATGTCGTATAGTCCTGTCTCTCTCCATAGTTGCCATATCCATCATTGAAATAGACTGAGATGTAGGAGGACTGGTAACAGCACACCGCCACATCCATGTCCCCATCCCCATCAATGTCTGCAACATCAATGGATTCTGGGTCGCTCTGGACCCGATATGACGAGTCAAGGTTGAACCACCCGTTCCCTTCATTGTAAAAAAGCATTATCCTATCATTCGAACTCTGATCGTTGGTCGTGATGGCGTCCAGGTCCCCGTCGTTATCGATATCACCAATAGTGAGGGACAGAGCTGTGTGTCCGAACGGGAACTCCAAGAGGTTGCCGAAGCCACCATCGCCGTCATTGAACATAACAGCCATGTTCTTATTGCTATTGACCATGAGAGCATCCATATCTCCATCGTTATCGATATCGGATAGGTTCAGGGAGAACGGGTTATTGGATGCTGGGTAGTTGTTCCTTGTTGACAACTTACCGGTACCGTCGTTCTTGAACACCGATATGGAATCAGTATCGACATTTGGTGTGGAGTCACCGTTTGTAACGACAACGTCCTTGTCACCATCATCATCCAGGTCCTCAAGCTTTACACAGTTGGGATAATCGTTGGTGGTATAGTTCGTCAGCCCAGTGAAGGTGCCCTGACCGTTATTGAACATAAGCGTCAGGACATCAGCTTGTGCTTGGACGATAGCCACATCCAGATCCCCATCTCCATCCATGTCCCCAAGGTGTAGATTGGGAGAATAGGTCCCTACATCATGTTGGACAGCAGTTCCGAACGTCCCTGATCCTGTGTTCTTAAGGACAGAGAACGCTCCATCGTTGGAGTCTGCTGTTACGATATCCACATCACCATCTCCGTCGACATCCCCCAAACAGAGGTGAGCTGGGTTGTTCCCTACAGAGTATGTGTTACCGTATGAATAGCTACCTGCCCCATCGGAGTCAAAGAATGTGTTCACAGCATTACCACTGGACAGGGCATTGACGAAGTCCATATCACCATCCCCATCCAGATCTGCCATCTCGATATCGTAGTGACCGCCATATCCGTATGTGGTCTGGCTCTGGAAGTATCCATAGCCGTCGTTTTCCATCGTATAGAAGTTCGACCCATATCTATTGGCGCTGATGATGTCGTTGTACCCATCGCCTGTGAAATCATGGATAGCAACATCGCTGACGCCGTTGCCAAACATGTAGTAAGGTGCCCCACCTTCTGCCTCGATCGAGTCCACGTTCTCGAACGTCGGTATCAAAAAGACCATCATGGCCGCAAGGAAAAGGCCGATGCATAGAATGCTCGATATCTTTCTCATAATATCACCTTGGAGTGTGTGCTCTGCCGCTATGATAACCTATTGTTATATTGTTTGCTGATACAATAGAAGAATTAGCCAGAATGGAGTTGCTTCCGGTACAGGACATGCTGGCTGAGAGTCGCTTCCGGCTAGACCCCAACCTCGGTCTTGGAAGAAAGGTTGCCATTCTCTAAAGCATTCGCTATCAAACAAGAGAATGGCAATTTATTCCGGTATACGACCGAGGTTGGGGTCTATGGCCTATAGCGACCCCTTAACACCGCAGTGCGGACATTCGATCTCCTTTTGTCCTACTTCAATGTCGAACGTCTCCGAGCACACTGGACACCGGAGCATCTCCATCTCCTTCTCCACCACTTCCTCCTCCACCTTCTTGTCCAGCCCGAGCTTCTTCTTCACAGCGTCCGAAAGCTCTCCCTCGGTGCCACACTTTGGACACTCGAAGTAATCCTCGTCGCCTGTGACCTTGAAGAAGTGGGAACACTTCGGACACTTCAGGGTAGCCTCCTTCTTCGGCTCCTCCTCCTTCTTCTCCTCACCCTTGATCATACCCTTGGCGTTACAGTATGGACAGCGCGTCTTGAGTGGCCTTGTACCATCGTCAGTGACCTTGAATATCTCCTTGCACTTTGGACACCTGATAGGCCGCTTCTTGGCAGCTGGCTTGGCAGCGGCCGCAGGTTTTGAAGCTGCAGCTGGCTTTGCTGCTGCAGCCTTGGCCTGGGCAGCCTTCTGCTGTGCAAGCTTCTGCTGCTGGAGACGCTGCTGTGCAGCTGCTGTTCCTCCTGCCACTGCGACCACCGGTGTGTCATCCTCTTCTGTCGATACCATCACATCACCCTCGGCCCTGGCAGGCCTGATGATGAAGTAGTAGGCCGCTCCTCCAAGTCCTGCGATGACAAGGATGACCAACAGGATGACCACGAACACGATACCGAGCACGCTTGAGAGGTCGCCAGTATCAGCGCTGCCGCCTCCATCCGGGCCTGCAGTAACTGATGCTGCAATTGGATCGGATGCTGCGGAGAAGCTCTTTTCACTGGATGAATCAGGGTTGTTAGCGTAAGCTTTGGCAACGATAGTGATGTTGATATTGACGTCCGGTGTGTAATGGAAGTACCACTGCGACCAGTCACCTGGGTTAACAGGCTTGGCCTCTATGGTATACGAAACACCATTGTTCAGTGATATCTGCACACCAGAGTAGTCCGCGTCCATGGAGTTGAAGTTCGATGTGGACCCGGAGATATTCACACTTCCCTCATGGGATGTTGCTGGGCCAGGTGTGTTCACCGACGGTGCGGGAAGCTTGTAAACGGTGACAGAGCCAGTTGTGTCTGCTGTGCCATCATCGTCATCGGTGACGGTCAGGGTGATGGTCTTGGAACCCGTAGTGGTCCACTTGTGGCTTGGCGTTTTGCCAGAAGCTGTGGACGAGTCACCGAACTCCCAGTCGTATGTCAGGCTTCCGCTAGCGTCGTCTGGATCAGCAGACGTCGAAGCATCGAACCCAACGCTCCAACCGACCATGGTCTCTGCCTTGGTCTGTGTGAACGCTGCTGTCGGCCTGACATTGACCTTTAGGGTCTGAGATACGTTCCTCTCGGTTCCCTTGACGTCTGTAACATACAACGTGATCTCATAGGAACCCGCCTCGAAGTCGTGGGACGGTGAGATGCCTGTATCTTCCGAGTCATCCCCGAAGTCCCACCTGTATTCCAGGGTGTCGGTCTCGTT
>JANQNL010000162.1 GCA_028279585.1 Thermoplasmatota archaeon | reverse complement strand
TATCAGGGATGGAGGCTGGACTTCAGCACCACCACCAACGGCTCTGACACATACCTCCAGACGCTGTTCTCTACCTCTTACCAGTCAACCCAGGCATACCTTACGATACATGCACCAGAGAAGGCTGGGACGCCCGACCTCAATGCTCGTTTGACCTCCAAGGCCACGGACGGTAGGGAGGATGAGGAAGTGGTCAAGGCCACACCTACCTTCTTCATCGCCTATGTGGCTGACAAAGGCATCAAGATCGACAAGGAGTTCGTCCAGGAGGGCGAGACCTTCAAGGTGACCGTCAGCTTGAGGATCTCCGGCACCAGGACCCAATCCAATCTGCCTATCCGCGTCTATATGAACGACGACGCTGAACCCACAGGCGAGAAGACCATTGCCATGGCAGACCCGTATGTCAACAACGGTGTGGCCATCGTGGAGTTCAACTTCACCGCGGGCATGCTCCAGTGGCTTGAGAAGGAAGGCAAGATCAAGATACGGGTGGTGGTCTACGAGGCACAATGGGTTGACCTGACACCTGTGCAATACGTGGGTGCCATAGGTGGTGATGTAGAGATGACCGAGGAGATCGGCGTCTATGATGCCACGTTCCACCCGATAGCAGTGGTCGTCGCGATATTCGTGCTCATCGGCGTGTTCGTTGCCATGTTCATCCTCTCCTACTATCTCGAGAAGTCCCCATGGCTCTACATCCCGTGCATGCTGTCCCTTTCACTACTGGGCGCTGCGATGTTCTCGTTCCCATTCCATTACTTGCAGCTGGGTCAGACGATCAACAACATCACAGGGATAATCATACTCATAATCTTCACATTCCTAGCGTTGCCAGCAATAATCTTCCTCTCGTTCGACGCTATCAAGTCCTACCTTGAGAACAAGCTCTTCGAGCTTGAGGAGAAGAGGCACATGGACGAGAGGCGCCGCAGGGCTAAGTACAACATGCCTGGCGAGGAGAAGGAAGAGAAGGAGCTGGAGATGCCAGAGGGGAACCCGTCCCCGATAAGGCCGTATCTCATCATCTTCCTTACAGCCCTTTGTGGATTCTTACCAATGGTCGTTGGCATCTCCCTCTACTCGACCTTCGACCAGGGACCGATCTACATGTTCCAGACCATCCTGTGGGCACCGTTCTTCGTTCCGGTCAACGTCATCCTTCTTGTTCTCTACATACTCATCCCGATGGGCGCGGTCTTCTTCCTGATGCGCTCCCACGACAACGCGTTCAGAGACATCCTGGAGGCCGACTCTGTCATAGAGAGGCTCCGTGTGGATGCCGAGCGCAGGATGTTCGGCCACAACATGGCAGACGCCCAGACCGAGCGCGGCCCAGGCGGTGCCAGGGCAAGGTTCGAGGCCACATACAGGGACGAGATGATGCAGGACCAGACCAAGGAAAAGGGACCGATGGAGTATCTCGATGACGACAGGCCAAGACCCCCACCGGAAGAGAGGGATAGGCGCAGACCCGAAGGCAGAGAGAGGCGCAGACCAGAAGGTAGGGACAGGCGCAGACGCCCTCCACCAGAGGAGCGTGAAAGGCGCAGGCCAGAAGGAAGGGACAGACGCAGACGCCCTCCACCAGATGAAAGACGCAGGCGACCAGACGGTCGTGACAGGCGCAGACGTCCCCCACCGGACGAACGCCGGAAAAAAGGAATGCCTGGTGGAAGACCACGTGACAGAAGGAGGCGAGGCAGATGAGGTTCAGGAAGCGTGAGATCTTCGATGATGGCGAGGACCTGGCAGAACAGGCCAAATACTCCACAGAGCTTGCAAAGGCCGTCAAGTTCCTCGGTAACGCCAAGCGCGCGTTCAGAACAGGCAGGTCCGGAAAGGCGAGCAAGCTTGCCAAGGAGGCCAAGGACATGGCCTCACAGGCAAAGAGGCTCCATGGGGACACCCTTCGCAACATCTCTGCCATAGAGCGCACTGTCTACGAGATGCGCGGCATCGGTTTCGATACTGCAGCTGCAGAGGACCTCCTGGACCAGGCAAAGCTCGCTGTGCTCGACACAGAGTACAAGAAGGCTATGGAGAAGCTCGAGGAGACCAAGTATGCTCTCAAGCGCTCACAGTTCGATCCATTCCCACTTCTGCAGACGGACATCTGCATCAAGACCCTCATCGGATACGAGGAGGGTCGTATCATTTACAAGATCCGTATCGAGAACAACATGGATGGAGACCTCGGTGAGATAGTCATCCAGCCAATGGTCCCAGAGGAGTACTTCGGATCCCTCAAGGAACAGATGGTCGGTGTCATAGGCCCCCACCAGTACAAGGAGGTCACCTACAAGCTCGTGCCAAGGATAGACAACTGGAACATCGGTGTTCCAGGCCATCTCATCCAGGGCAAGGACGTTACCATCAAGACGATGCTCCAGTGCGACTACGGCAAGGCAGCATACAAGGTCAGGGTGGAGAACAACAAGGGCAATCCGATAGAGAACCTCATGATAGCTCCGTTCATCCCAGAGGCCTTGGAGCCTGATGAGGAGGCCAAGATAATCGAACTTCTCTTGCCATACGAATCCATCACTGTGGTGTTCCCACTACAGCCGAAGGGCTTCGACAAGGTCCTTGAGTCCGAGGACGATGTTCCAGAGGACGAGAGGGTGTTCGAAGAGGACGACTACGAGGCAGAGTGGGAGGACGAAGAGGATTCGTGGGAAGCAGCCTCCTGGGAGAACGAGGACGAGGAAGAGGAGGAGGAAGAGGAGGACTACGATACCGATTGGGAAGAGGAGGAAGAGGAGGAGGAAGAAGAAGAGGAAGATTGGGAGGAGGACGATTTCGATGAGGACCTTGTGGCCACTGGCTTCAGCCCAGTAAAGGAGGATACAGGCCTCATGTCATACAATTCAGACGCCTTTGGGGATTACCCCCAGAGGTCCTCAGAAGGGAAAACCAAGCGAAAGAAGAAGAGAAAGTGAACGTCACGGACATTTGCACCAAAAGGATGTGAAAGACATGAAACGAATGCGGAAAGACGACATAGGCGCCATAGGGATAGGGACTCTGATAATATTCATAGCCCTGATCCTGGTGGCTGCCATAGCAGCGGCTGTCATCATAAGGACGGCCGAGGACCTGGAAGAGGATGCCCAGCGGCAGGGTGAAGGTGCCCGCGAAGACGTTTCTGGTGGTCTCCAGATGGAAACCATAGAAGGAAACGTTGCAGCAGGCAGCATCAACCAGCTGAGGATCTATGTGACCCTGTACGGCGGTAGCGCCGACCTCGATACCACCGGTATCGTTGTGCACATGGTCGTTATACCTCAGACCGGTGCGGCAACCTCAGACGACTACTTCCACGAGTTCGGCGTCGGCGGCGCAGGAGCCACCGGACCGTTCGACGTTGTTGAGATCTCTGACCCCAACAACGCATACACCGATGCAGCGGCTGGACCGCACGTCATCGACCAGGACGCGCTCCTTAGGTTCGATATCGATGCAGCCTCCAGTCTCACCATCGCACCGAACTCCGATGTACATATATCTTTGATCCAGGCCCCAGGCGGCCCGACCATGACGGCGAAGTTCAGTACTCCGGCCACATACCCGACGAGCGGATACGTGAACCTCGACAACTAAAGAGGTCCACCGCCTCCTCACTTTGCAGAGGGGACAACGATGGGAATATTCGACAAGCTGTTAGGAAAGGACAAGCAAAAGGACCGCGAACGAGAAAGACGGCGCAGGCGGCTCGAGCGTGAGCGCGGTCGGGAAGGTGGTGAAGAAGGACTACCGGACCGAAGGCGTGACCGTAAAAAGGGCGAGCGACCTCCGAAAGGGGACCGTCCCAGAAGGGAAAGGCCTCCAAAAGGTGAGCGTCCGCCCAAGGGCAAGCGACCTCCACGGGACCGGGACAGGGGCCGAAGGCCTAGACCTGGGGACCGACCGGACAGAAAGCGCAGGGACGATAGACCCAAGCGCCCACGTGGAGAACGCCCAAGAAGGGAGCGACCGCCAAGGCCAAAGCCAGAGGACGAGCTAGGCTCGGACGTCGACTGGGGAGAGGAAGAGGAGGCAACTCCTGTCCAGCCCATGGAAGACGAACCGGAGAGGCCGTCCAGGGAGCGCAGATCCCCACCACCATCTGACGAGGATGGTCCCAAGATGTACGAGATAAAGATAGGGACCCCCAAGGTGGCAGGGACCGAGATCACTTCAGCCTCCGCATCAGGTCTTAAGACCGTGATGCGACCGGGTGGAGTGGCCATGATGGGCTCTGACTATGGCGAGGCCAGGCTGTCCAAGGTGGAGAAGGTCCTCAACGAGGTCAACCTCAGAGTTGCCGAGATGGAGGATACCACCGAGGACCTGCGTTCAGATATCTCGGAGATAAAGGAGGCCGTATCCAGGATGGAGGTCACCATGGACGAGGTCGAGGACATGAAGGTAGGATATGCATCCATGGAAAAGACCATGCGAGAGCTGTCTGCCCTCTACGATCTCATCTCTGGTTACACAAATCCCTTCGTGGACACGGTGAACCTGCCTCCGAGGAACGGCTCGGACATGGACATCGCCTTTGGCGATGAACAAGAAGCTCCACAGGTGGATGTGGAGAAGATCTCCGAGGACATCAATCCGTTTGTGGACATGGGTGAGAAGACTGAGGCCCCAACACCTGAACCTGAAGAGGAGAAGGTGGAGGAGCCAGTGTCTGAGACCGAGGCCGAGCGCTTCAAGCGAGAGGCCTGGATGCTCAAGTGGGCACAGTTCCTGCTGGGCAAGGTTAGACCGCGCCATATCCCTGAACTGCTTGCCTATTATCGAAGTCTGAACTGGATCGATGCCGAGACCGAGGTGAAGATGCTCGACTATCTCGAAGGCTCCAAGATGATCGGAGGCGACGACGATATGGAGGGCGACACCATAATCACCGAGGACGGCAAGGTCATCAAGGATTCGGACCCAGAGGCCTGGAAGCTATCTGTCGAGGACCATTCCAAATCCCTCGAGTACATAGAGAACATCACAGGGAGGCATAGTCCATAGACGTCTGAACGGGAGTGAGTACAATTGGGTGCAAGTGTGTCAGCATCCGCCGTGATACTTTTAGCGGCGGCAGTGGTGGCCGGCGTGGCCTTCTACGAGACCCTGGATGAATCTTATCGGGTCCGTAACGAAGCCCTCGACGAACACTATGAAATGTTGGCGATAAGAAGCTCTACTGGAGCTTCTATTGACAATGTAACTCACAATGTCACATCCTCTCAGTTGTGGGTGGTACTCACAAATACCGGATCGACGACCATGGACCTAGACAAATGCCAGCTCATGGTGAACGGAACACTGATAGCTCCCTCCTCCGTAACTTTCACGGAGAAGGGTACTGCCGTTACGACCTTCTATCCTGGAAGTGTTGTAACGGCAGCAACATCTTTTGGTTCCGATGTCACCAGGGTGGGATTTGTGTCAGAATACGGCCCCGAGGCCTACTCCTCGGACATACACACTATCACATGAGGTGAAGAACAGATGGCAGCAACTTCGATATCACACCTGATATGGTTCATCGTAGGCATCTTTATAGCCTCATCCGTAGGATTGATGGCAATAGGCATCGTGCAGGACCTTTCCGAATCAATGGAGGAAAGGGGTGCGGCCTATGCGGACAACCTACGGACACAAGTCGAGATCATCAACGACCCTGGTGCAGTTCCTTACAATGACGCCACCGGGGCCATCACGGTCTACGTCAAGAACGTAGGCGAATACCAGGTAGACACGACCACTGTCGTTCTAGTGGTCAACGGGACACCTTTAGCTGGAACTAACCTGACGGTCAACCTCGTCGGGAACACCAGGTGGGACCCCGGATACGTGGCGACCCTTACTGGGAACGTCACAGGCCTCAACCCAGGCATCGACTACACAATGTGGGTAGAGGTCAACGGCCTGGACCATTCAGGCCACAGGAGCGGTAGGGACAACGATCGATTGGATTCGTTCAGGATAGCGGATTAGGATGGACAAGAAAAAGGACAGACTGTTCCTGTTCGACCTGGACAGGGACGGTCTACACAGGCAGATGGGTGGGGGTATCCCCAAGGGCACCATCATGACCATCACGGGAATGGACGGGGCTGGAAAGTCCGCCATAGCCCAGCGGCTCATCTACGGCCTGACCCGACATAATTACAGGTTGACGGTGGTGTCTACAGAGCTCACCACCAAGGGCTTCATCGACCAGATGGACTCCCTGGACTATCCTGTGATGAGCGATGTCCTTTCCCGAGAGCTTGTCTTCATCCCAGTGTTCCCGCTCATCGGAGCTGCCCGGAAGAGGGAGGATTTCCTTGGTCGTTTATTGACCACCAAGGGCATCTACGACTCCGACATCATAGTCATAGACACCTTCTCGGCGCTCATCAAGCATGACATCGACGAGGAGCGTGCCTTCGAGGTCCTGTCATTCTTTAAGAAAATGGCAGGTCAATCCAAGACCATCATCCTCACTATGGATGCCAGGGACCTTTCAGAAAGGATAATGGCACCGTTCAGGTCGGTCTCGGATATACTTATCGAGCTCGAGCGTGACGTCATCGAGGGTTCTGTTGAGCACAAGATGTTCGTCACAAGGTTCGGAACAGCGCAGGGGCCGGTATCCAATGCCGTGGGTTTCAGGATCGAGCCTGGAGCAGGCTTCATTGTGGACATCACGTTGGTTGCATAAGGAGGAGTGGAAAAGGTGGCAGGCGACATCCTCGACATGGTCCTGAAAAGAAATCCCCATCTGCGCAGGTACATGGACAGGTTCGAGAAGGAACATGGAGTGGCACCTGAGTTCCACGAGGTCCTTACAGAGGACATGGTCAAGCCCCGACAGCCCAACATCATCTACCCTGTGGGTGACCCGATCTTCATCCATATCTACGATATCGAAGGTCTGGGCAGACACTACGTCGCCATCGAGCCGCCGCTTTCCGATCAGGAACGTGGCAAGATGCAGATAATCATGGGCAACATGCTCAAGCTTGCGCCCTTCGAGCCTTCATACAAGTCCAAGGTGGACTTCGAGGAAGCTGTGGATACGCTTCTGAAGAAGACCACACAGGTCGGTAGGGACAGGAACATCTTCTCAATGCTCCGCTCCAAGAAGGTCACCGTGACCCCCACTGAACTGGAGCACATCACTTACCATGTGAAGAGGGACCTTCTTGACAACGACATACTAGAGCCTCTCATCCGTGACCCCTACATCGAGGATATCCACTCTGTGGGTACCAAGCACATCTCCATCGTCCACAAGGTCTTTGGTATGCTCAATACCAACATCATGTTCGAAAGCGAGGGAGAGCTCGAGGAGTTTCTGCGTCGTATGTCCGAGAGGATCGGCAAGCCTGTGTCCGACTCCAAACCTATTGTTGACGCAGCTATGCCTGACGGTTCCCGTATCAATATCATCTACTCCGATGACATCTCTCGTGGAGGAGCATCATTCACTATCAGGAAGTTCGCGGAGAAACCTCCGACAATGGTCCAGCTTGTGAAGTGGAACACGTTCTCCCCCCAGATGGCCGGATACCTGTGGCTCTGTCTGGAGTATGGCATGTCCCTGTTCGTGTCTGGTGAGACCGCGTCCGGTAAGACGACGTCTCTGAACTCCATGCTGTCGTTCATCAACTTCAGGAAGAAGATCTATACCGCAGAGGACACCCCCGAGGTCATCGTGCCCCACCCTGTGTGGCAGAGGTTGATCACCAGGGAGTCCGGTCCTGCGGATTCCAGGGTGGACCTGTTCGACCTTGTAAAGTCCGCTCTGCGTTCCAGGCCTGACTACATCGTCGTCGGTGAGGTCAGGGGTAAGGAAGGTTCTGTAGCTTTCCAGGCCATCCAGACCGGTCACGCTGTGCTTTCCACCTTCCACGCATCCTCTATCCAGAAGATGATCCAGAGGTTCACTGGTGAGCCTATCAACGTTCCTATCAGGTTCATGGATAACTTGAACGCTGCCTGTTTCCAGGAGATCGTCTACGACGAGGGTAGGATCGTCCGTCGTTGCTCGCAGATAGAGGAGCTGCTCACCTATTCCAAGACCAAGGGTGGTGTGCTGACCCGAGCTGTGTTCAAGTGGGACCCGATCACTGACAAGCACCACTTTACTGGTATGTACAACTCCCATATCCTCGAGAACAAGATAGCTCCGAAGATGGGTCTTGAGGACCATAAAGACATCTACGACGAGATGGAGAAGAGGGCAAGGGTCATCCAGAAGATGCTCGACCATAACATCCTCGATTATGATTCTGTGAACGATATCTTTAAACAATATAGCGAGGGCGGATTCGACGCCTTACCGCCAGAGCTGAGGCCCTGAAGGAGGATCACATGGGCGGACTGTTTGCAGCGACCACCGACGACGAGGATGCATCGTTCAAGGACGCGATCCTCGGTGGTGGAACCATCGTTAAGGCGTATACGAACTTCGAAATGGTCGTCGAGTCACCGGTCCGACTGCCTGTGTTCGAAGGTGAGTCTAGACTATGGCACATCAAGCAGTATGCTGCCTATGTCATCGGTGGGTTCACGCTCTTTTCGTTAATACTTGCTGGACTTCTCTACCTGCTGCTTCCATGGGTCTTCACAGGTCCGTTCATCATCATCATCCCGGTCATCCCTCTGTTCGTACTGTTCACAACAGCAGTATATCCCGTTGTGATGTACCAACGACGTAAAGCCAAGATCGACGAGGAACTGTTCCTTTTCATTACACGTGTTGGTGTCATCTCTATCGCCATGGTCAAGAGGCAGACGCTCTTTGCACTGATGGAGGAGCAGTCCAAGGATTATGGCGAGCTTGCCAAGGAAGTGGACAAGATCCACTCGCTTATCTCCAACTGGAAGCTTGCAACACCTGAAGCTTGTAGGATCGTTGCTCGCGAGACACCCTCCGAGATATTCGCAGACTTCCTGGACAGACTGGCTTTCGCCATCGAGACGTCCGAGAACCCCCGGGACTTTTTCAGGGACGAGCAAGAGATCGTCATCAAGGAATACCGCACGACATACGAGTCCGTGATGAGCAGCCTTGAGCTGTGGAGAGAGATGTTCGTGGCTGTGCAGGTGGTCGCAGCTTTCGTTGTGACGCTCATCGTCGTGCTCGCCCTGCTCTCGACCATCGACATCCAGATGTTCTTCACGATCTCCATTGTCGCCTATGCTCTGTTCGAGATCGCTTTAGCGTTCAATCTCTATACTTCCATGCCACACGAGCGTATCTGGCACTCCCACCAGGTCGTCACCCCAAACGACAAGAAGCTCTGGGTGAGCTTCTTCATCGCGCTCGCGGCCACACTGCTTCTGTCTATTGTGATAGGCAGCTTACTGCTCCTGGACATATTCTCGATCAACCCACTGTTCTACCTGGCGGCAGTGTCCACACCTCTGATGGTTCCCGGGCTGTATGCACGGTATCTTGAGGAGCTCATCAAGAAGCGTGAGATGACCTTCGCTGCATTCCTGCGGACCCTGGGCCACAGCGCACACACCAAGGGTATCGAGGCCGTGAAGGCACTGGAGAAATTGCGCCGGCACGACTTCGGCGCGCTCACCGGAAACATCCGGGACCTCTACGCTCGGCTTGTGACCAGGATCGATTCCGAGGTGTCCTGGAACATGTTCGGCGCAGAGACCCAGTCGGACATGATCTCAAAGTTCTGCAAGATGTATGTTGAGGGTGCCCGCCTTGGTGCCAACACCAAGGAGATATCCTCGCTCATCTCTGACAACTTCACCCGTATCTTATCTGCAAGGAAGATGAGGTACCTCTCTTCCAAGGTCATGAACCTCATGCTTGGCGTGTTGGTGTTCTCACTTTCATTCACAGCGTTCCTGGTCTACCTCATCGAGGGCGCCATCATCAACAAGATAAGCGAGCTCAATCTCACAGACACCGAGGTCCAGGAGTTCGCCAAGTACCTGACGGTCCAGGATTCGCTGGACTCCTCTATCCTGCTCGGGGTTCTTCTCACCATCATCTTCATTCACATCGCAACGTCCATTGTCATCTCCAGGATCTATTCCGGCGGCCACAGGCTCATTGCCTGCTGGCATGTCTCGCTTTATTTGTATCTCGCAGTGGCCGGCTACATCGTGGCCATCTTCATGGTCTATCTTATCGGGTGATACCTTGCCGAAGAGGAACAGACGGTCACCTGCATTGCTCAATCATATCAGGACGTTCAGGAGCGAGGAGGACAAGGTACCGTCCATTGGGATAACCGCGATCGTTCCTCCCGAGATATTCTATGCCAGAGGCTGCAGGTCGGTTGACCTGAACAACTGGGTCGTTGGTCTTGAGGAAGCTCCGTCCGACAAGCTCTGTGCATGGACCGCGGCCTGGAGGGACATCCTTCTGGACGATCCGAGCCTCATCGATGGCCTGGTCGTTGTGGCTGGAGGTGATTGCCACAACGCCCTTGTGGACGGCCAGAGGATCGCTCACGAGACCGACATCCCGGTCCACTACTTCTTCTACCCTTTCGATGGTGATGAGGGATACCTGCTTCGAGAGCTAGAGGGATTGGACGAGTTCGTGGCGGAGATCGCACAGAAGAAGGCTGCAAGGCCGGATGACTCCGCACCGAACATCATCCACCAGGTCAAGCTCCGATGCTGCGAGCTCGACAGATTACGGTGTAAAAGGGACCTGGACCCTGGAGAGGTCTTCAAGCTCCTCATCGCAGCCTCTGACATGATGGGGGATGTCCAGGCATATTCCAAGGCTTGCGATAAGCTCTACCAGCAGTGGAGGCTCGAGAAGCATCCCGAACCCCCGAAGGAGCTCAAGCCAGTGGCGATCATCGGTGTCCCACCGATCATGGACGATTTCCACAAGGTCTGCTGGGACGTAGGCCTCAAGGTGGTCTTTGACGAGATGCCATACGAGTTCGTAGAGCGAGGGGGAACCACTCTGGAAGAGATGGCAACAAGTTATGCCAAGTACACTTTCGCAAGGCCTCTTGAGTTCAGGTTCGAAAACCTCAAAGAGGTCATCGCGAAGCGCGAGGTCGCAGGTCTCATCCACTACACCCAGTATGCATGTCATCACACCCTGGAGGACCCACTACTCCGCAAGGAGTTCGACATTCCGCTTCTGACACTGCAGGGTGACCTTCCACGACCAGTGGACCGTCAGATCCGTTTACGGCTGGAGGCGTTCTATGAATCACTGTGAAGGCCCAGACATCGGCCTGGACCTTGGTTCCACGGCTGCCAAGATGGTAGTTATGGATAACGGAAAGGTCACGGAGAAGTATGTGGTCCCCTCGCATAAGTGGAAGGAGCTTCTGGACAAGATCCCTCCAGTCTGTTCTACTTACTCTACTGGTTACTTTCGTTCGTCTGTTGTAGCCAAGCGTTCGTGCACAGAGATCACAGCCGCAATGTATGGCGCTGAGCACCTGCTCGATGGGAAGACAATGGATGTCCTCATCGATGTAGGTGGCCAGGACACCAAGGTCATAGATAACCGCAAGACGGATTTCAAGCTCAACGATAAATGCTCCGCTGGGACAGGAGCGTTCCTGGAGTTCATCGCCCAATACCTTGGAGTGAAGGTGGAGGACCTTGGAACCCTCCATCACAAGGCCGCTGGTGGGAGCGTGAACATCAACTCGACCTGCTCGGTGTTCGCGTTGTCAGAGATCGTTTCTCACCTTGTGGAAGAACAGGAGCTTGAGGTTGTCATCGCGGGGGTGCATCACGCGTTCGCGAGCAAGATCTCAAGGATGATCCCGGACGATGTCGAGAGCGTCGGTCTTTTGGGTGGGCCTGCTCTGAATAGTGGTGTTGTTGATGCTCTGGAGCAGGTTCTGGACTGTGAGGTGGCCGTTGTTGAGCCGCCGCAGTTCGTCAATGCTGTGGGTGCAGTGATCTATGGTGTAACTGACTGAACCTGTCAGTATACAATTATCGCTAAATGGATAGCAAAGAACAATGGCAGCAGTATCGATGTGATTGTGAAAACGATTCCGAGAACAGCCTTGGACCTTGCGAGTATATCGTCCTTCCCATTGGCTACGATTGCTGAAATGACCGTGAAGACCAGTGATGGTATGTTGTAAATGGTCAGTAGGATGTACATGTTAACTGAAGTCTTATGATATTTATCGATCTCTCCATGTGTCCCATGAGAAGCATTTATCCAGGGAAAGATATGGATGGGGCCGCTTAGTAGATAGTTCATGTAATAAAGAAACCAGTGACCCCAGGTTGCGAAGATAAAGATGAAAGCAATGATCCCGAGCGCAAGAGCTATGCACCCAACCGCTAATGACATAGTATAAATCGGATTGTCACTAAAGGGGTTCGTCCTTCTCAATCGGAGCTCATACTCTCGTTCTGTCAAGTCATCATCGAGGTCGATCTCCTCTAGCTCTATTTCACCATCAATGGTCAATGGTACATCACAACCCAAGTTATCATTATAATACCACAGAGAATTCCAGCAACTATTCCTATAGCTCCCATCACGATTCCCGTTTTTGCCCTTGATGAACCTCGAATGATCTGTTCTTCATCCTTTTCTTTCATCTTTGAGATTGAGACCAATGCTATGATCCCTGCAATAATAGCTGTTATTCCAAGAATAATACTAAGTGCCAATGTTGGATAAGCGATCGAACATCCTACCCAGGCCCATACTCCAGAAGCAACATCGTCATACTGAAGTGGTGTCTTCCTAGCCTTGTTGAGTTGGACCACCATTGGATATATTATTGAAAGACCGCAGATGAAAGCGGACCCACACGAGATGCTACCATAGACTGCGGAGATTGTAGACGCTACGACAGAGGGAGGTTTTTCGACTGGTACTTCGACTATTACAGTCTGAGCCCCATCCTCTCCCTCGGTTTTAATCTCTGGAACCCCATCGCCATAAAGATAGAGCTTTGAGACATCACCTTTTTCCTTTCCTCTTCTTTTCTTTTTCTCTCTACCCATGGTTCACCCCTCACACCATTATGTAATATCCGATGATCATCGAGACAGTGATAACTAAAGCTACAGCTTCTATCCCAAGACCAGATATGGATAATACTGTAGCGATCATTCCTCTGGTATAACTTATCACATTCTTCTTTCTGGCTTTATTCTTTGAACTCTGACCGAGATAGATGCCGAATAATGCTGTTGGTGATGAAATGATCATTACCACAAACCAAGCCTTCAAAAAGAAGAAGGTATCATCTATCATATTAGGATCGGCCTGTGAGTATGAGATGCTCATGATTCCTTGGAGAAGTAAACTCGACGCACACCCGATACCGACGATGAAGGAAAGGAGCCCACCGGCAATTGCAATCGAGGAGATAATAATAGCCAGGAGTGCAACATGCCTAGCCTTCTCATCCTCGTCAGACCTATCCAGATGGTATCTCCAGCGCTCATCATCAACATCCGCGCCCTCACCGAGGACCTCACTCACCATGAGGACCTAATGGCAGCACATACTTAAAAGGAATGTGTGGGAGTGCCAGCCGGGGGGGAAGGCACTCCCCATCTTCTCAACCGATGTCATCCCACCATGCGTGATGTATAAAAAATATGCATGATGTATATTTATTGTTTACGGCGATTTATACACTAACGCATCAATTGACTAAAGTCCAAAAACTGTACAGTTCGAAGCTTGAACCACAGCAAAAGAGAACAGATGGTGGTTCAAGCTTCGAACCATTCGGCTAACTGCTTGAAAATGGAGCCAGACTCCTGCTTCTTCTTCCCCTTCTTTCCCTTCTTCCCTTTCTTCTCATCCTTCTTCTCGTAGAGCGTCCAGAACAGAAGAGCAGAGGCACCAGCGACCACAACGAACAGGAAGAACCACTTCTCCGTGAACTTCCATCCCTCGTCCTCACCTTCCAGGGTCAGGGTCGTATCCAACTCGGTCTCCCTGGAACCCACTGGGGAATCTATTCCCATCCAGGTAACGGTGGCAGTGCCGTTATCATTGTGACAGATGGCAATGTCTCCATTGGAGTCGAACTCCACATGGAATGGATCAAGGAACTGTGTTCGAACAGAGATCATGTCCACGACATCGCCAATGGCCTTTCCGACACCGATGCCGAAAGAGGTCATGGTCCAGTAGTACTCTGCCACAGCAGACCTTCTCTCGAACAGTATCGCTGTCGTTAGTTCCGGCACAATGATGCTTTCAGGCGTGCTCCAGCTCCCACTAGAGCCTCTCACGAACTCGTACAATCCATTGTATGTGTTCGAGCTCAGGGTAGTGATCAAAGAGAGGTTGTAGTCCAAACCCTGGACCACCAGTATCTCTGGATGAGCATCCGACCTCGGGAACAAAGTGAACTCATTGGATGTGGCCAAATGGTCGAACGCGTAGGTCTGTAAGACCTTGAGGTCGAAAGACCCTTCATTGTTCGCTATCCAGGTAGGAACTATGTATCGACCATCATCCAGAAGGACCACTTCTGTTGAGTAAAGGATCCTGTCGCTTATCAGAAGCTCGGGATCAGACCAGGTCATCAGGTCTGTGGAGGTTGACGTAGCGATCTTGAGGTCCGTCGTGCCCTGGATAACCACGAGCCTGTAGAAGTCGTCCCTTTCTTTGAACAGCTTGACAGAGGATATCTCCAACGCTCCAAGCCTCACTATCTGGACCATGGGGGAGAATGCCTTGCCGTCCTCACTGAAGGCCATATGGACGTAGTGGAGCCCATCTTCTTCGACCCCGGCGAGAACGTAGAGGCGCTCACCATCATCGTATGTGGACATGGTGGTTGGCTCGATATCCCATGACATCGAGGCAAGCTCTGGTTCGACGTTGAACCTGTTGGTGCCCATCATGAGCTCGAAACCGCCTGCGATGATGAACGATAACTGAACGGAAGCTGAAGAATTGACAAGCTTCAAAGTGATCGAGTAATTACCAGGTTCTATCAGGAGCCCTTCAGCCCCCTCCCTTGCCCAAAGCGCCCGAGCCAGGTCGAAGGACATCTTGTGGCTTTGGTCGCGGGAAAGTGTGAGTGGTCCCAGGTCCGAGACCGCTGGGAACGAAAGGACCTCCTGGTCCTCGAACCGGTAATCGATATCGAAACTTCCCCCGTCTGGCATGACCGTGAAGACGTTGCCTCGGCCTTCGTTGACCAGGGTGATGTTGACCATGATCGGGTCTCCCTGGCTGTAGGTGCCCTGCTCGATGGAAGCGGTCATGACCAATCCACTCTGGCCAGTGACCATCGGGATGAAGATGCATAGAAGAACGATAGCAGCCAGGCTGGAGCTTTGTATTATCTTACGGGCCAGCCAGGTCTGTACCATGTGGGATGGATACGGATACTCGGTCATTACTCTTTCGGGAGCCTGCCCCAAGCATTTGGCCAATCCTTTGCCACTTCCATGAAGTTGTCGTAACCCTTATTGTGAATGAGCTCCAGGACCCTGATGCACTTGCGATTGTTCGGAGTGCCCACCTTGAACCTGGAGTTGATGATGTCACAATCTCTGAAATGGGAGCAGTCCGCACAGGTCTCAAGCCCTTTCTCTTTGAAGCAGCAGAGCTTGATCTTGCACTTGGCTCGCTCGATATCCCGTTCACCGCTGGCATAACCGAGCTTGCATCCCTTGCACAATCCCTTGTCCAGCTCCTTGCAGGTCTTGCAATAAGCACTGCAGCATCCGATGTGCTCAATGCTCATTGTACATCCCCCGGTGGCTGAGAACTAGCATGTACGCCATGATGATCGGCATGTAGTAGTCCTTCCTACCTCTGGATGTATCGATGTAATACTTCCCGTCAGGCAGGTCCACTACTGGACCTCCATAGGACAGTGAACTATAGCTGTAGAACAAGGTCCTGAAGATCAGGTTGCCAGTGTAGCCGTTGGGGAAGATGGTCAGGTCAGAATCCATGAGTGCATCGTCCAGCAGGACGTCCGGCCCAATGATCTGGATGCCTGTGGTCGACCCCCAGAGCCTATCCTTGACCTTGTCCATGAACTCCAGCGAACGGTCCACATCTTTGTTGCGGCCCTTATCCTCCTGTCTTCCGTATGCGATGAGGTGGACCACCTGGTCCTTCCTCTTCTCGGTCCTTCCTGAGATCTGGGTCAGCATCTCCTTGTGGGTCTGCATGAACTTGCAGCATTGATGGGCATAGTCTGCCATTGAGTGAGGGTCATCCTCGTCCACATCGTCGATACCAACTGGACCCATGGCTATAAGCTTGCCACTGACCATTGTGAACAGTAATCGTCTCGCTTTGCAGTGGAACTTCCTGCGAAGCTTCGGGATGACCTTGTGGGACTCCAGGTTACCACGGACTATCGCGTCGACATCTCCGTTGTTGAGCTTGTTTATGAGCGCCGTTGGGCTTCTAACTATCTCAACATCGATGTACTCTGGAAGGGACGGGAGACCGAGGTCTGGCTCTTCGGTGCCTTTCCATCCGATAGCGATCTTGACTTGTTCCATGTGAACCTCACAGATAGTAATACTCACCAGCTGACTTCTGCTCCCTGTCCTTTTTGGAATCCTTCTTGTTTATCCTGGGCCTCTTTGTCTCGGCATCCCTTCTGAAGGTGATGTCCACGGCCTTGAGGAACCTGTTCATACCATCCCTCATGTCGTACGGGCCCTGACCCAGACCCCACTTGCCCCCCTCGCCGGAGAACACCATGATGGAGTCCGAGATGATATCAGAGAAGTATATGTCGTGGTCAACGATGAGGCCGGACTTACCGGACTTCTCCATGACCCTTCTGATGGTCTTGGCAACGATCATCCTCTGGTTTACATCAAGGTATGCAGAGGGCTCGTCCAGAAGGTAGAGGTCTGCTTCCCTGCCAAGGCACAGTCCAACGGCCACTCGCTGAAGCTCTCCGCCGGAAAGGGTGGAGACCTTGTGGCTGTAGAGACGCTTCAGTTCAAGGGGATGCTCTATCTCGGTCTGGTAGAACGTGTCCTCCATCCTCTCACCAAGCTGGGTGTAGTACATGTCCACGACCTGACCGTCGTAGTCTCCCTTGATGTACTGGGGCTTGTAGGAGACCTTGACGTCCGCGTCCACCTTCCCATCGTCCGGCTCGATCTCGTCTGCTAGCATCTTGACGAAGGTCGTTTTACCTGAAGCGTTCGGTCCGAGGATACCTACAACCTCGCCCCTGTGGATGGTTCCGGGAAGTGTCTCGAGGTTGAAGGTTGGGAACTGCTTTTTGAGCCTCTCGAAGTAGAGGAGGGAACCCGATTCCCACTCCTCTCTTGGAGGATGTGTCGTGAACTCGATGGACCAGTCCCTGAACCTGATGTTCTCCTCGGCCATGTAGCCGTCCAGGAAGGTGTTGATACCCTCCCTGACGCCCCTTGGGTGTGCCATGACACCGTATGCTCCGGGGGAACCATACATCAGGTGGATGTTATCTGCAAGGAAGTCCAGGATGGCTAGGTCGTGCTCGATGACGATGACCTGGGCCTTTTCTGATAGGTCCTTCAGGATGTGTGAGATGCGAAGCCTCTGGTAGATGTCCAGGTAGGACGAGGGCTCATCGAAGAAATAGATGTCCGCGGTCTTGAGGAGGCATGCGGAGATGGCCACACGCTGGAGTTCGCCGCCGGAGAGGGTCTTTATATCCCTGTTGAGGGAGTCCGTAATCTCCATGAGCTCGGCGATCTCGTCCAGGCGGCCTTCGTCATCGACCTTCATGAGAAGGTCCTTGACATTGCCTTCTGCGACCTTGGTCAGGTTGTCCACATACTGTGGCTTGAACGCTGTAGTGATGTTCCCGTCTGCGACCTTTTTCATGTGGTCTGACAAGGGGGTGCCAGCGAAGGAGTCCAGGGCTCTTTCCCAGGTGGGCTCGTTCTCGTAGTCCCCCATGTTCGGGATGGTGTTGCCACTCAGGATGTTCACTGCTGTGGTCTTTCCGATACCGTTGGGCCCGAGAAGACCTACGACCTGACCCTCTCTTGGGATGGGCAGCCTGAAGAGCCTGAACCCGTTCATGCCGAACTGCTGGACCAGGTCCTCTTCCAGGGCTTCTGGAAGACCGATGATCTTGATGGCCTCGAACGGGCACTTGTTGACGCAGATACCGCAGCCCACACAGAGCTCCTCGGAGATGATCGGCTTGCCCTTTTCGCCTTTGACGATGGTGTCATCGCCTGTACGGACGCGGGGGCAGAAGTTGATGCACTCGTAGGCACACTTTCGTGGCTGGCAGCGGTCTCGCAATAATACTGCTATGCGCATTGTTCACACCTTGGGTCAGGCTGGGGATAGTAGGTGCTGTGTATAATGGTTTCGTTGGTGGTAGGGCCCTCCCCATGACCCCCACCCTTCCCCCCCACCCAAAGCTCGCTGCGCTGGCTACGGCCTCTCCCCCCTCCGCCTTCTCGCTCGCGTTCTAAGGTTCTGGAACCTTCCCACGCATGACATTTCCCATAAACGATTAATAGAGTGGTACGATATCCTGAGCTCATGACCCGCGCGTCCCGTACCAACCTTACGCGCCAGAAGCTCCACCTTGGAGCCTTCGGAGTGATCATCATAGCCATGCTCTTCATTCCCTTCGTGAGCGCCCTCGTTGTAGAGAGGCCAGAGGCCGAGCTGGATACCTACATTCCAGCCACGGTCCCGTTCGCAAGGGAGGTCGAAGAGACACCCTGGTGGGAGACCACGACCATGGACTCCGACGGGGACAAGGTGTTCGACCTGCTCAATGTCAGGTTCGCACAGTATCCCACATGGCCTGTGTACGTCAACTACGACCGAGAGATCACCGAGAACGACATAACAGCCCTCGAGGCCCTTGGATGCACAGTGACCTACAAGCTGCTTTTCCTCAACGCGGTCGGACTGGACTGGGTAAGCCCAGCCACCGTCAAGGCCATCACCCAGCTCGATGGCGTTGTCATGGTAGAGCCAAAGGGTATCCCAGAGCTCTACGGGGACGTCCAGAGCATGAACATCAAGGCCAGGGAGTCCGACGAGTACTCCACAAATACAGCCTGGGAGCTCGGTTATCGCGGTGAAGGTATCGCCATCGCAGTTGTGGATACCGGTGTGGACAACGCACATCCATCCTTCCGCGGCAAGTGGCTCGGTGGTGCGGACATCTCCAAGCCAGAGACCTTCCTGACACCCAGGGATGGCTCCTACGATGCAGACGACACCAACGGCCACGGAACATCCTGCACAGGAATGGCCATGGGAA
>JANQNL010000126.1 GCA_028279585.1 Thermoplasmatota archaeon | reverse complement strand
GAGGCGTACACTGTGGAATCTGATAATGCTGTGCCGCTCCCATGGGCAGAGACCCAGCCCGACTATGCCGAACAGCATCCACTTGCCAAGTTCGAGGAGTGGGAGAGATATCCTCCGACCGGTGGAGATGTAGCAGGAAATGGCATGCATTTCGAGCTTGAAGAGGCCGTGGACCTGGCCATCAACCAGTCCAATGATCTCAAGCAGTACCTTGCCGACAAGGACAAGAATGGCAACGTCATCCTATCTGGAGCCGCATACAACGTCAGCAAGGACCCAGTCAGGCATTCGGACATAGATGGTAAGGCTGGCCTATACATATGGAACCTGACATTCTCTGTAGAACCAGATGACCCTGAGGAATCCTGGAGTGAGAGGAACAGGTACAATATCCGGGTCGAGCGGGACATCACAAAGAACAAGCTCACCCAGACCTACAACTATGACGATTACATTGGAGAGGATAGGGGAAATAGGAGGGGTAGCTCCGAATATACACCCGATGACTTCGAGGACGAGCTCGTCACCATGGACTCATCCATCGATATCATGCTTGCAGACTCTGAGATAAAGAACAAAGGCTTTGATGGGAACAAGCTCAAGGACGAGTCGAAGTATGTCCTTTACATGAGCGGCATCGAAGCTTCCCAAAGACCAGGTCTATCCATTGTCCAGACCCTGACAGGCATCGAGCCTCCGGAGTCAGGCTTCAGCTGGGGTCTGCAGACAGATAGCGTTTACAACCAGGGACAGACGTTCTCCTCCGCAGTGGACGTCGAGACCGGGCAGCTCCTGTATGTCATGGAGATAGAAGGCACAGTTCTCAACTCCATCTTCGGATAGTATTGAGCTATTTTCACATGAAATAGGACCGTGAGGTCTACAGCTTGTGTCATTTTGTCCTCTGGCTACTATTCGGGATTACCAAAATACATATAATGGCAGTCCATCAATCCCTTCTTGTAGACTGTCCGAGGGATACAATTGAAGAAATTGATCGTTTCTCTTTGCATCGTTGCAATGCTTGCGAACATAGGATACCTGGGATTCGTTGGATACAACGAGCTCATCGCTTCTGAGGATGATCCCATCGGAGGCGGTGGCGGTGGAAGCGATGGTGGGGACGGTGGAGATGGCGGAGGCGGCGATGGTGGAGATGGAGGTGACGGTGGCGATGGAGGAGATTACATACCCATCGATGAGGACCCTGAAACGTTCACGGTCAAACTACCTTCGCGTATGCTCCTGGAACGTATGGTCTACGATTACAGTGTCTACGCAGAGCTGTACTCCGAAAATGCTTCATCCGGTGAGTACGAGCAGTATATCGTGGACGGCGACGGAGAGCTCATCCAGGACATCCCTGGAGAGAAGAGCGTCGAGGATGGCTATAGCGAGATGCACAACGTCATCCACTTCAGACAGATGACCAGCGCCAACTTCGATATCATCGTGTCCAGGAGCGACCAGGACAACGACGTAGTGGTACCCGGCCAGCTGCAAGGTAACAGGAACGAATACAAGAATATCCTTGGGAAGAAGACCATCAAGACGTCGACAACTGGTGAGGTCGCGCTCCAGGGGTTCACCAATCAGAACGTTCAGACCCCGATAGACATCAATTACAACGGAAACCTCCGAACCTATCCAGACGTCCATGCGGACCTTCCCACGACCATTGACCAAACCATCTACGATGGTGGTCAGACACTGCGTCTTAACGACTCTGGTTACTATATAGAGCAGGATGTGGACAACGACTGGATGATGCACCGGTACAACTGGACCGTGGACAAGGCAGAGAAGGTTTCCGGATACGATTGCCTGCGTGTGAACATCACAGCAAGCTTCTGGGGATTCTTCGACTTCCAGTGGTTCGTCTGGATCTGCAACGAGGTCCCTCTACCAGTCCGGGATTACGCAAGGACGAATTCGACCTGGGACGAGACGGACAAGGACGGATATCGATACACAGGCTATATGGTCCTGGAGATCGACAGGAAACTTCAGGAAGAAGCATATACCGTGAACACAGAGAACCCTGAGGTCCTGCCATGGACAGATACCGACGCCCAGTATACGACCCAGCATCCACTCGGAGAGTTCGAGACATGGGACAGGCATCCGGTCACAGGTGGAGATGTGGAGAACAACAGGTTCTACCTGACCACGGAAGAAGCTGTCGAATACGCCCTGGCAAACTCCGAAGGCCTTGAAGATTTCATGGCCAAGTGGGATAAGAGCGATGGTGTCGTCGTCAGGTCTGCAGGGTTCAATTTCACTCAGGACCCAGTGGCCCACGCTGATATAGATGGGAAGGCTGGCATCTACATGGTCAACCTTACTTTCGCACACAGGTATGAATGGGACTGGGAGGATGAAGATGACTTCGAGAAGAATCCCAACTGTTACAGCATCAGGATAGACAGGGAGATCACCAAGAACAAGCTCACCCAGACCTATAACATCGAAGATAGCATAGGAGACGAGTACGGACTCTACCATGAGTGGGTAGAGGAGAAGGACTCGTTCCAGAGCGAACTCCTGACCATGGACTCGTCCATCGACATCCTACTAACAGACTCCGAGGTCAAGTCCAAGGCCTTCGACGGGAACAAGATCAAGGAGGACACATGGTATGCTCACATCATGGGTGGGGTAGAGGTCTCGAGCATGCCTGGAATGTCCATTGTCCAGACCCTCACCGGCATTGAGCCTCCAGAGTCCGGAATGAGCTGGGGTCTTCAGTCGGAGTCTGTGTACAATCAGGGTCAGACGTTCTCTGCAGCGGTGGATGTCGAGACAGGGCAGATGCTCTACGTCATGGAAATAGAAGGAACCCAGTTGAACGCTATATTCAACTAGACCTCGTAGACCTGTCCGACCTCTGGCAACAACACTTCACGGTCCAGGTCAGCTGCCAGATCCTCCCTGCGCTCCCCATGGACCAGGACCACCTTTTCAGGATCACAGGCCTTGACGAACTTGACAAGGTCCTTGTGTCCAGCGTGGGCCGAGAAGTCGAACTGCATCACTTCACACTTGACGTTCTCCACACGGCCCTCGATCTCCATGGAGCCGGTCTCAACGAGCTGACGACCATTTGTCCCTTCAACCTGGTATCCAGTAAGTAGGATGGCAGAGCGAGGATTGTCCTTGGCTCGCTTCAGGTACTGATGGACAGGGCCACCATCGAGCATGCCAGAGGTTGTAACGACCACCTCACCCCGGAAGGCACGGTCCCGTGCTGTGGGGTTCTTCACAGGTTCCACCTGTCGTAGGGCACGCTTGAGCTTTTTAGCATCACGAACGTACTCAGGATTGTCCAAAAGGATCTTGGTGATAGCTATCCCCATACCATCCAGGGCCACATCGTATCCACGACCCTCGAGCATTAGCAGGACCTCCTGGGTGCGGCCCATGGCAAAGGATGGAACGATGGCCAAACCTCCACGGTCCACCACCTCGTCGATCTTATCCAGGAACATGAACTCTTCCTTGGCCCTATGCGTATGGTCCTCGCCTGCATAGGTGGATTCCAGGACCAGGGTGTCACACTTGACAGACCCGCAGCCATAGAGAAGACGTGTATCGTTGGTGTTCATGTCACCCGTGAAGACCAACTTCTCCCCAGTGTCCTGCTCTACCTCGAACATGGCAGAGCCAGGAATGTGACCAGCAGAGTGGATGTTCACCTCGAAGCCCGGGAACCGCTTGATGTCCTCGTAACCCATGGGCTGGGCCTCTTCGATGGTGTGCTTCACATCCTTCTTGTCGTAAGGGAGGATGAAGTCCTCATGCTTAGAAACCTTCAGCGAATCCATAAGGAGCATCTGGGCCAGAGGAAGTGTGGCCTCAGAACACACCAGGTTAGCATCGTAGGTTGAGCACACCTGTGGGACCATGCCAGAGTGGTCGATATGGGCATGGGATAGGAACAGCTTCGATACCGCTGGAGCCTCCACCGGGAAGGACGGAGGTTTCGATGGAGTATAGCCATAATCGAACAGGTACTTGTCCTGGGTCGTCTGCATGACCATCGATAGACTGCCAACTTCACCGCATCCGCCCAGAAACCATAGCTTCATGTGTATCCCTGGGCGTAGATTGCCCGTTCGCCTTTACTACTTTTTGACCATAGAGTCGAAGAACCACTTGCCACGGCGGATCCTGTCCAGCCTGAACTCCATCATCGAAAGCTTCTCGATGGTTCCCAGGGCCTTCTCTGCGAGGAGACCGAGGATGCACCACAGTGGGAAGATGGCCAGGGATGTATATCTGAACACGGTTAGGGGGTCTCCATACTCCCAGATGCTGTAGCCTGTCACCCACAGGAGGAACCAGCCCCATAGACATTCCCAGAAGCAGATCACAGCTCCATACAATACTAGCCTGAAGGGTATGGGCAACCATCTCAATCTACGGTAGATTATCTCCACACCGAAGAATATGGCCCATCCATACACCAAGAACATCCATAGACTGGCCTGGCCGTATAGAACGATAATCGGTGCTGTCCATACTTGCGAAAGGTAGAGGTCCTTGTCAACGAACCAGTCGAACTGGAACAGGTACCTTATCAGCGGGATGGTCCTGCCGGTCCTGACTATGGTATAGAAGGAGACCTCACCAAAGATCATGAGGACGCCGTAGATCATGAACCGCTTTACACCAGCCCAGCCGCGCTTAAGCCTTGCTGGCCAGGAGTCCGGGTCCACAGGGCCTGGTGCTGGCGGGCGGACTGACATTGGGGGTGCCACATCCTCTGCTGGCTTCCCAGCATTGCGAATGCGCACCTCGCCATCGATGACGGTTATGTAGGTCGCCATTCCGTCGGTCATGCATCCGTCAGAGACATAGCGCCTGTCCTGGCGATGTTTCTGAAGAGTGGCGTAACCTGGGACGTGGGTGTGGCCTGCGATGAGCAGGTCGCAGTCCTCGCCCCATGCGTCCATACGTAGGTCGACCAGTAGTTGGAGTAACTTGACTTTGTTCCGCATCCAACCTTTGAACTTGCTTTCCTTCTGGGTCTTTATCTTGCCCATGTAGGGTTTTCCGGAGCCAGAGAACGTCCGGACAGCCCATTTGAATATGGTTGGGTAAAGGAAGCACTTGATCCACTCCTGGACACGCTTGGATGGGACCAGGATCTGGAGGGAGAGTGAGATCCAAACAAGGAGTGAGACGATGTAACCCTCCGCATTCCCAACCTCCTCGTTGAAGAAGTGACCGTGAGTTATCTTGACGTCCTCACCTTTCATGTTGATGTTGTAGTCCGGATAGACTATCTTCATCTCGACGCCGAGGTCTTTGAGTGCCTTCAGAGAATCCGAATCCCCAGGTTTGACCGCAGACAGGTCCACTGTTCCATTGAGCTTCTTTCCGAACAGCTTCTGCTTGATGTAATGGTCATGGTTTCCTGGGATGAACACTACCTTGCCAGTCTTGCCAGTGTAGGTATCCATCTTGGTGAAGAAATCCTTGGCCTCTGGGATACAGTCCTTGGCATAGGCCCTCCACAGGTCGAAGATATCTCCTGCCAGGACGAAGTCCAAGTCCCCGTACTGGGCCTTCAGTTCGTCCATGTCCTTGAAGAATGCCTTGAAGGCCTTGGAGTCTTTGGCCATATTGTATCCTTTCTTTCCAAAGTGCAGGTCCGACATCACAACCATTGGTCTATCCATGGTTCACCCTCCGAAAAGCGAACGATGTGGGATTGTGCGGTCGGTATAAAGTTTTTTTCAGTCCAACAAGAGTGTTTCACTAAAAAAACCATGCAAGACAGACATCAACGACACTATACCGGGCCTTTATATACAGTTACTATTATGGTACATCTGGAGGTAGGTTTGGGCCATGATCGAGTTGAGGCTTCTCATCATCGCAGAGACCATCATCATGACCTGTCTGATCCTGCAGACGGTCTATCTCCTGGTAACATGGTACCGGTCGAGGCAGAGATTGGCACTTATCTTTGCGGTCTTCTCCATATCCCTTTTGGTATGGGCCATTGGTTTTACCGTGGATAAGATCTTTATAGGTCACTGGATAGGGGACCTATCGGTGAGGTTCGAGGCCTTCGGTTGGACAATGGTCGTTGCCCTGTTCAGTGTGTTCGTACTTCATTTCACACGGCACAAGATGAGCAAGATATGGTGGGCCCAGACCCTGCTCTTCATCCCTGGTGCGTTCGCACTGTTCGCACTGCTGACCGGTCTTCCCCCAGGGATCATATACTACACTTACTCGGCCAAGTGGGGTTATACTGATGTCCAGGGTATCATGATGCACATCTACATCGGGTATTCGTTCATCCTGATGCTGTTCATCACATATGTTCTGGTAAGAAGTGCCATGGATACAAAGAACCGCAGGTACAGGTTACAGCTCATGACGCTTGCCATGATCATGTTCTTCCCCTATCCTTTCAGGATCTTTCATATGCTCATTCCAGTGATCCCGTTCGATCCAACCACCCTCACGTTCACGCTCCCGACCATCCTGTTCTTCTACGAAATGTATGCCCTCAAGCTATTCAGCAACAGGTCTGTGGCCAGGGAGGCTATTTTCGAGAACCAGTCCCAGGCTGTAATGACCTTTGACACTGACGATCACTTCATCGATATCAATGCGAACATGAAGGAGTTCCTTACTGTCATTGGGATCTCTAACTTCACGACATTCTCCGAAGACTGGTTCTCCAACAACGTCAAAGGTCGCATGGCCAGACCCCAGGAGTATGAATCACTGCGAAAGTTCATCCAAAAGAAGACGTCTGGGTCCAAGACCATCGATGTTGAGATGGACGACACCAAGAGCACGACCTATGAGATGACGGCCATGAAGATGCGCCATAAGGATGGGACCAGACTTGGCACTGCCATCATCGTGGAGGATGTGACCGAGAAGCGGGCACTCCAGAGGTCTGTTGAGAGATACAACCGTAAGCTCAAGAAGGTCAATAAAGAGATCAAAGGTGTCAACAAGGAGCTCCGTGACAGCAAAGGCCAGCTGGAAAGGACCAATGAGGAACTGGAGCTGAAGGTCCATGAAAGGACACAGGAGCTACGTGAGAAGTATAACGAGCTCAACAAGGTCCACCACGAGCTGACAAGGGCCGTTCGTTTCGCTACTGTCGGTATGGTGGCTGGTCAGACCGCTCATGAGATCCTCAATCCCATAACTGCGATCTCTGGAAAGATAGAGAAGATGAACATGGGTGCCATCGAGGACATGGAGCCAAGCCTCAGGGTCCTGAACAAGATATCCAAGGATTGGCGCAAGGATTACGAGGCCGGTGGGATAGAAGCTCTCATGGAGAAAGAATCCCAGGTACATGACGACTCTGGCAAGAAGGTCATCGAGCTCGACCTTGACTCCATGGACGAGGTCTATCGGGCACTGCACAGGACCATCGAGGAGAACATCGCAGAGCTCGACTACATGGACAGGGAGCTTAAACGTGTGGTGTGGATCATCGACAAGCTCAGGTTCCTTTCCAGGACCAAACCTAACCGGAAGACACAGAAACTGCCCGGTATCCTGGACGAGGTATCAGATATCTACAGGGACTCCTTGAAGAACAAGCACATTGCCTTCAACCACACAGAGGATGGTGACATAGAGATCACTGTGGACAGAGGCGAGTTCCTACAGATGATGATCAACCTGGTCAGGAATGCCATCTATGCTCTGGAGATCAAGTATACCGATGGGGGTGGGACCATATCCATTGATTCTGCTATCGTTGGAGGAGATATCCATATGCGTGTCTCAGACGACGGGATGGGTATCGATCTCGAGTACCAGGACCACATCTTCGAGCCGGACTTCACAACAAAGGACGAGGTCCATGGAACAGGTATGGGGTTGAGCATCGTCCAGGACGTCCTGGAATCCTATGGTGGAAGTGTTGAGCTTGAAGAATCCACACCTGGCAGAGGAACTACGTTCCTGGTAAGGTTCCCACTGGACCCAAAAGAACCTCATGGCATCTCACTGGAAGAGGAGATGCCAGAGCTTGCAGGGATCATGAGCTGATCAATCCACTTCTTCATCCATGGCCTTGGATGCAAATCCCATGGATGGGAATGGCAATACCACGGTCGTGTTGATGTTGGAAAGATGAGCGTTTATCCTTCGCAGGTAGTATGCCAGGGAGGACACCATCATGGCCTCAGGAGCTGATAGGTCCTCATCCTTGTTGAGCTTGACAAGTAGCTTACCGTGCTTCTCCTTGACCTCGTCATGGAGCTCAAGAGCTCGCTTGGCTGCGACCTCATCATCCCGGTCAAAAGCTTTGAGGGTAAGGTCGAATAGCTCCTTGATATCCTCCTTCATGGAGCAGAGCTCTTTGAGATACTTCGAGTTCTTGAGCTTGAAGTCATAGAAATCATTGATCTCTGCGATGTTCGAGGCAAGGTCACCGATACGCTCGTAGTCTATGACGATGCTGATGAGGATGAGTGATGCGTTGATGTTCGGCTTGGAGGCAACCACTAGATACTGGTAGATCTCCCTCCTGACCTGCCGCTCGAGCTTGTTTATCTTGATGTCCTTCATATGGAGCTTCTCATGGGACATCTCCTTCTCACCAAGAGCGATCTCCCATGATAGGTCGAACAGTTTCTTGGCCTTGTCGTGCATGAGGCCTGCATCTTCGAACGCCTGCTCTAAAGCAGGTCCCTTTGTCAGTGCATCCAGTAACTTTTTAAAAGGCATGATATCACCACATCACATTATCATGTTCAGAACTCGCCATAGAACTATCACAAATATAGGTAGAAGGAAGAAGATGATTATAATGTACAGGGCCGCCCACCTCTTCTTCTCAGCAGCTTTTTCTCCAACTCGTTTAGAGAACTCTATCGGTATCTTTCTCATGAACTTGAACGGTAGGAAGATGATACAGCCTGTTACATTGAACAAGCTGTGGGTCAGAGCTAAGGTAAGCGCAGCTTGAGAGTCATCAGCCACCAATGCAGCAAGCACTGCTGTTATGGTGGTACCTATGTTCGCCCCCAGCATGTATGGGAACACCTGCTCGATGGTCAGGATATCACCAGCGACGAACGGGATACAAAGGGAGGTCGTCACAGATGAGGACTGGACTATTAGAGTGATGATGAGACCGAAGAGGAAGGCAACTGCGGTTATCTTGAAGACATACTTTGTCAACAAGGCCTGGGCCTTTCCCTCGGACAACTTCTTGGCGTTGGTGGAGATGATCCTCATTGCGATGATGAGGCCGATGAAGCCGACGATAGCTGCGATGAGGCCACCAAGGACGAAGTCGCCAACCACTATCGTCTTGAGCTGGTCCTTGATCGGATCCAGGATAGGATCGACTATTATGTCCATGGGGTCTAGGAGCTCGAAACCGCCTGTGGAGGCAAGTGAATCTGACATGAGGCTGGCTGTGAACTCTAGATATCCAATACCGAATATCCATCTGGTAAGTACTTCTAGAGGGAACAATAGCATCACGACCATGATATTGAAGTTATCATGGACGATGGCTGCGGAGAAGGCCTTCTTGAACTCCTTAGGCCTTGTCACGTGGGTAAGGGAGACGAGGGTAGCTGTCACGGATGTTCCAACGTTTGCGCCGAGGACGATGGGTATTCCAAGATAGACCGGCAGGGTTCCAGAGCCAACCATGACGACCACGATAGAGGTGGTCATGGATGAGGACTGGACAATAGCTGTTGCCAATATTCCAATGAACAGTCCGACGAAAGGATTATCGGTCGTTTGGATGAGACCATCGGAGAAATCCGACCCCATCATCTTGAACCCGCCGCCCATAAGCTTGATGCTCAAGATGAACAGATAGATAGCCAGTAAAATAAGAGGGACCCGCAGCCAGATCGGGATCTCTTTTCCACTATCTTTTTTCTTGTCTTTGGACGTGACTTTGCCCCCACCGGGCGACCTGCAGCACAATAATTTATGGTTATCGATGTAGGCTATAGGCATATACCATTGGAATATACCAAAATATAGAGCTCTATAGAGACCAGTATTTCATTTGGAAAGAAGCTCTTTTACAACATAGCCAGACATCATCAGACCGAACAGAGCAGGGATGTAACTGATGGTCCCCTGGATGTTCACAGGACCTCTTGCTCCTTCCTCGGTGTTCTCTGTGGAAGGAGTGTTCGGGGGCTCAGTCGAATAGACAACTGGATGACCCTCCTTGATACCCTTTGCAGATAGCTTCTTCCGGACCCGAGCTGCAAGCCCATCTCGAGTATGCTTGGTCTCTACGAGATCTCCAAGCTTCACCGCTCCAAGGTCCATTCGCGAACCTGCGCCCATGCTGGAGATGCAGGGGATGGACAGCTCATGGCAGTGAAGGATGAGATGGACCTTCGGTCCAAGGGAGTCGATAGCGTCAACAACGAAGTCTGGAGAGGTCTCGAGCAGAGGGGGCCTTGTGTCCTTATCGGCATAAACCTCGATGGCGTCGACCCGGATGTCGGGGTCGATATCGGCTATTCGTTCGGCAGCGACGCGTACCTTTTCACGACCAACGGTTGAGTTGAGTGCAAGGATCTGGCGGTTGAGATTGGATGGTTTGAAGGTGTCGTGATCGACCAGAGTGAGGTGGCCGATACCAGCTCTGGCCAGTCCTTCCATGGCGTAGCCTCCGACACCACCGATCCCAAAGATGATGACGTGGCTGTCCTGGAGCTTCTTGACGCCATCTTCTCCTATGAGGAGCTCTGTTCTTGTGTGGATATCTTCCATCCTATCCCTCCAGTCCAAAGAACTTCTTCGCGTTGTGTGTGGTGGCTTCCGCTATCTCTTCGTAGGTCTGACCACGCTTTGCAGCCATAGCTTGTGCCACCTTCTCAAGCTGGGATGGACCAACTATTCCATCAGAGACAGGATAGATGGTCAAGCAGGGGGCGTCGGTCTCGATGACCAATCGGTCCAGGTCCAGCTCCCCGGCCACCATGGGGGCGACCTTGGCCGTAGGGAAGGTCACAGTTGCACCGAGTGCGAACATCCATCCTGGGTGCAGGTTCGACCTTGCCATTTCGATGGAGCTTCCGTATGCATGGAAGAGAACACCGAACGGGAAGTCCTTGAGCATCTGGAAGACCTCGTTGTACATCTTGCGGCAATGGATGATGACCGGTAGCTCGTGTGCTATTGCTATCTCCAACTGGCGCTGGAAGAAGAGCTTCTGCTTGTCCATGTCCACGTCCTTCTCGTACCTGTCCAGTCCGATCTCACCAACTGCGACGACCTTCTTTCTGTTCGCAACAATGAACTGGTCCAGTCTGTCCAGGTGGGACACTTTAAGCCCATCAAGATACAGCGGATGGGCCCCGGGAGATATCCATACCTGTTCGAACTCTTCTGCCAGGACCTGGAGCCTGTCCATGGTCTGGAGGTATGCACCTGGGTTGACGATGGTAGTCACCCCAGCTTCCACTGCCTTGGCCACATGATGTGCCCTGTCTGGATACAGACCATCAGCGTCCAGATGGCAATGGGTATCGAACAGCTTGGGTGGCATCATCTCACGTTAGTAAGGATATTCTATACAAACCATTGCCTACATGTTCGCCATCTGACAGGGTGTGGACCCGCAACGATTAAATACGGATTTGAGAATTGTGAAGACCATATCAGCCTGTTCAAGGTGTTGAAATGATAGTGACCACATCTGATACCATTCCACAGACCAACGTTCAGGAGCTCATCGGCATAGTCCATGGTATCGCGGTGGAGCCACGCACCAGGCAGGAGCAGGCAGATCCCAAGGACCCCCAGAAGTTCTCTGTGAACCAGTCACAGCTTCTTGAGGAGGCCAGGAACATCGCTACCAAGAGGATGCTCGACTACGCGAAGTTCTACAAGGCCGATGCCATAATCGGGGTGAAGTATGAGATCACAACGTCACCGGAAGGATACATCCAGGTCTTTGCATATGGGACCGCTGTGAAGCTCGACAATATCCCAGACTTCTATGCCAAGAGGGCAAAGTCCAAGGCCAAGTTCACTCCGGAGACCGAGGCGGCAACCACCGCCACAGCTTCTGAAACCCCTAGGGCCAATACTGCAGAGACCGAGGTTGGTGTCTCCATCAGTGCTATGGAGGACAAGGACGAGGACCGCGATACTGTCGTCAACCAGTTCATCAAGGAGCTGGACATAGACAGGAAGCGGGCCGTGAGCCTTTACGAGGCGGGCTTTACCTCCATGACCAAGCTGAACAAGGCGACCATCAAGGAGTTGTTGGCCGTTGAGGGTGTGAACCCGACCATGGCGCGTGTGATCAAAGGCAAATTACAGTGAGTTAGCTCGCTTGCATCTGCTACCGGTTGAAGTTCATTCTGATAGAGTGGAGCTCTGGCCCTCCAAGCCTCAAACGAAAAGAGGGGTTGTCCCATCCACGATGATAACAACAGCGAATAGTTGTGGATTGGACAATCTTTTCCTGCAAGTTTGATGCTTTCCGGTCCACATCTCCACTTTCAGCCACCCCCTGTTAATACTTATTAACTACCATAGTCTACGTGCTCATGGAGGCATCTCCATGAACGTGAACGAAGAACAGAACGCGTCCATTGTCGAAGACATAACCAGGACGCTTCGGGACAATTCCATACAACATTCTGAAGAGGACATCACACAGCGGGTGCGGGAGCTCATTGACAGCTACAACGTCCCTGTGACTGAGGTCAAGAGGACCATCCTGCGGGACATGATGGGCAGTGTGCCATCGCAGTCCATGCAGACCATCGAGAAAGAGCTATCGGAGATAAAGGGTGAAGAGCGGGGTCTGGACGTCACGGTCCGGATAGTGACCGTCAACCCCAAGACCGTCACGGTAGAGGGCCAGCAGAAGGAGATCTTCTACGGCCTTGTCACCGACGGAGAGCTCATTATACCGTATACAGCTTGGGACGATTTCAAGCTGCAAAAGGGTGACACCGTCAAGCTTGTCAACATCACCACCAAGGTCTGGCAGGAAAAGCCTCAGATAAACATCAACAGATCATCGGCCATCCAGAAGGTGGAGGCAGACATCCCCATGCCAGAGACCATGGCGCACAGGGAGATGGACATCGGTCAGCTTAAGGCCAACATGTCGGGTCTCATCGTCAAGGGCAGGATCCTGGACGCAGAGCCCAAGATAATCGAGGTCAAGGGAGAGCAGCGACAGATCTTCGAAGGTGTCATCGCAGACGGCACAGGCAAGATTCGGTTCACATGCTGGAACGGGTTCGACCAGACCATCGAGGACGTCATCAGGATAGATGGCTGTTACACCAGGGAGTTCGGAGGAGTTCCACAGCTCAACTTCGACCAGAGGACCAAGGTCACCTATCTGGGTGACTCGGAGGTCCCAACCATGGACGAGCTGCAGCAGGACACTGCTGTGAGATTCTCGGACCTTACGGAAAAGGGTGGGGCCTTGGCCATAGTCGCCACAGCTACGATAGTTGAGATCCGTCAGGGAAGCGGCCTCGTCCATAGATGCCCGGTATGCAATCGGGCCCTGAAGAAGGACGTCTGCATGCTCCATGGCAAGCAGGACGGCATCCCGGACCTGCGACTGAAGGCTGTGCTTGATGACGGAACTGGGACCTGTGGTCTGATCGTTGCGAGGCCCGGAAGCGAGGCCCTGCTCGAGCTTACGATGGAGGACTGCATCACCCTTGCCAAGGAGAAGGTCGACATGGACTATCCCCGTCAGTTGATGGTGGACAGACTGCTTGGCCGCAGCTTCAGGGTCCATGGTGATGTCACATCCGATGAATACGGATTACGCATGATAACCAACGAGGTCGACCCTTACGATCCTGACCTTGCTAAGGAGGCTTCGGCCATCCTCAAGAGCATGGGGGTGGACGCATGAGGGGTAGGGAAGTAGCGTGGCGCCTTTTCGCCACAGAGTTCAACAGGTCGAACCTGGTGGTCCCCCCAGTGGACGAGTTCTCCCCCACATACATGATCACTCCGCTTGGTGCGGAGGTCAATCGTGTCATGTTCGTCGGTGTCCTTACAGAGCTTCAGAAGCTCGGGACCGAGGAGGAGCCATACTGGAAGATGCGAGTGGCAGATCCGACCGGCACCTTCAGGATGAACGCTGGGCAATACCAGCCCGAAGTCGTTCAGGTGATCCCGCAGCTCGAGGTCCCATGCTTCGTCGCGGTCATTGGCAAGGTGAAGCCTTTCACCACAACCGAGGGGGATGTCATCCCCATGGTTAGGCCTGAGACCGTCATCCGGGTAGACAAGAGCACCCGCGATCCATGGTTGATCACGGCCTCCAAGTCCATGGTTGAGAGGTTAGACATTGCCAGAGAGGCTTTCACCATGGCCGAGCCGACCCGCGAGAACCTTGAGGCGCTTGGTTGCCCCAGAGACCGTGTGGACGGTCTACTACGGGCGATCGAGCATTATGATGATCCTGTTCTCGAGCTCCAGACCATCCTCGTGGACATCCTGAAGGGGATGGTTGATGGGGAGTACTCCGGGGGAGATATCTCCAGAGAGGTCCCGAAGGAGGAGCCTGCAGATGAGGAGAAGGAAGAGATCGACGTCAACGCCCTTGTCCTGCAGACCATCGTGGAAAATGAGGATGAGAAGGAGGGGATCCTTGAGGAGAAGGTCATCCAGATGCTGGAGGGCCAGGTGGACCGCAAGAGGCTCGAAACCGCTATCGAGGAGCTCATGGACGAGGGAGATCTCTACACTCCGACGGCTGGGCACATCAAGTCAATCTAACATACAACCCATCAAGTATTCGACCAAAGGGTCAGGTGAAGCTTGAAAGGTGGATATTTATTGGCAGTAAGCACACCTTCTCAAGTGCGCAGTATCGCAGCCTGAAAGGACCGAGGCTGCTGCAGGGGGAGTGGCCCGTCCAGCCAGATTCAGTGCTTCGCGCTAAATCTGGCGGAGTTTTCATCACGAAGAGATGAAAACAGCCAGACCCTTTGGTCGGGTGGGGGCTTGGGACGGCACTCTGTTCCCTTTAGCCAGGATTATATTTAAATCCCAAATGTTCTTTGACCCATCACCCAAGGGGGTACAAGGACAATGTCGAAGGTATTCATCGGAGTAGCCTGGCCTTACGCCAACGGCCCACTGCACCTAGGACACCTGGCAGGCAGCCTCTTGCCGCCAGATATATTCGCGAGATATCACAGGATGAAGGGAAATGAGGTCCTCATGGTATCTGGCTCCGATATGCACGGTACCCCGATCACTGTTACTGCAGAAAAAGAAGGGATCACCCCAGAGGAAGTGGCCACACGGTTCCACGAGATGAACTCCGAGGCCATCCATCAGACCAACATCTCCTTCGATCTGTTCACAAGCACCCACACACCAAACCACGAGGAGACGGTCCAGTGGGTGTTCAAGACACTTGTAGAAAAGGACTACATCTACAAAAAGACCTCCAACGAGGCATTCTGCGCTTCATGCCAGAGGTTCCTACCAGACAGATATGTCGAGGGAACCTGCCCTCACTGTGACTATGAGGAGGCCAGGGGCGACCAGTGCGATAACTGCGGAAAGACCCTGGAGCCAGAGGAGCTCAAGGACTCCAAGTGCAAGCTCTGCTCCAGCTCCCCGGAGATGAAGCCCACAGAGCATTTTTACCTCAAGCTCTCCGCCTTCGAGCCCATGCTCGAGGATTACGTCATCGTGAACGAGGACCATTGGCGAGCAAATGTGAAGAACTTCACAAAGAACTGGCTCGACAGCGGTCTCAAGGACAGGGCCATCACCAGGGACCTTACCTGGGGAGTACCAATCCCCGAGGAAGGGTTCGAGAAGAAGAGGATCTACGTCTGGTTCGAGGCCGTGTGCGGATACTTCAGTGCATCCAAACAGTGGGCCAAAGAATCGGGTAACCCTGATAAGTGGAAGGAGTTCTGGCATGACCCAGAGTGCAAGCACTTCTACTACCTCGGCAAGGACAACATCCCGTTCCACACGATCATCTGGCCATCCATCCTTCACGGTGTAGGGGACATGAACCTACCATACGATGTCCCTGCTAATGAGTATCTAATGCTCAACAGCGAGCAGTTCTCAAAGTCCAGGAACAACGCGATATGGCTCCACAAGTACCTCGAGCGGTATGATGTGGATGTCCTACGATACTACCTCTCTGTCAACATGCCAGAGAACAGGGACTCGGACTTCACATGGGCAGACTTCGTCAGAAGGAACAACACAGAGCTCATGAGCGCTCTGTCCAACCTCATCCATAGGGTCCTGACCTTCACCAAGAAGCACTTCGATGGTGTTCCTCAAAAAGCTGGAAGGCTCACAGAAGAGGACAAGAAGATGCTCGAGTTCGCCAAGGAAGCTATCCGCAAGGAAGGCGAGGCAATCGAGATCAACAAGTTCAAAGACGGTATCGGCGAGCTCATGGCATTGGCCCATGAAGCCAACAGATACTTCACAGCAAGCGAGCCATGGAAGGTCATCAAGGAGGACAAGGAGCTCTGCGGAGCTGGTCTGAACACCTCCATCCAGGTCCTGAAGTGCATGGCGGTCGGAATGGCCCCATACATGCCTGGTTCTGCCCAGAAGCTCTGGGATATGCTTGGCCAGGAGGGCGAGATAGCCAAGGCTAGCTGGGATGCGTACCTCGAGGAGATCCCAGAGGGAGTATCACTTCCAGAACCAAAGCCACTGTTCACCAAGATGGACCTGGACGAGGTCCTCAAGATCGAGCAGGCAGCGTCCGAAGAGGAAAGCGAAGAAGAGCCGGAGAAAGAGAAGATGCCAATAGTCACGTTCGATGAGTTCATGAAACTCGACCTGCGGGTCGGCAAGGTCCTTTCCGTGGACCCACATCCAAAGGCTGACAAGCTATACGTTCTCAAGGTCGACCTTGGCAATGAACAGAGGCAGATCATTGCAGGTCTTCGTCCCTACTACGAACCGGAGGAGATGATCGGCAAGACCATCACCATCGTTGCTAACCTTGCACCAGCTAAACTTCGAGGTGTAGAATCACAGGGAATGCTGCTTGCGGCAGAGGATGACAAAGGGGTCGTTAGCCTGCTCGTTTCTGATAGGGAGATAACCAACGGTTCCAAGGTCCATTAGAACCTCACCCAGATGCAACTGTAAATCTTTACTGGCTCTCAGTCTGGATTGTAACACCACTCCGAAAATTATATATTAAAACATTGTATAGGGTGGTCGCACGTCTCTTAAATAACCTTAAAGGTGTTGTGATAGTGTGGATGGTGAAATCGCATTCCTGGACCCTAAGTACGTAAATATAGCCAGCATAGTCATGATAGCCCTCGGCCTTGTCGGGGCGCTTTTAGCATTCTTTGCTGATGAGCTTGGACCTCTCAGAGGTCTCACTGGAGGAACGGATGCGATAGGATGGGTCCAGATCACTGTTGGTATCATTGGTCTGCTCATTGCCGTCGGAGGCGTTGCTTTGAGACTTGTGTTCGGTAAGCAGAAGCCAGTCACCTCCGCTGACGAGATGGAGGATTTCGAGGACGACGAGTTCCCAGATGACGACGAGGACGATGAGTTCCCCGACGACGAGGACGACGACGACTTCGATGACGACGACATGCCTGGCGACGACGATGATGATGGAGAGTTCGAGTACGAGTGCCCAACCTGCGGCGCTGCAGTGCCAGAGAACGCATCATCCTGCCCAGAGTGTGGCGAGATGTTCGAGGACGACGAGGACGAGGAGGGCGAGGAGGAGGAATACGAGTGTCCAACCTGCGGCGCAGCTGTCAGTGAGGATACCACTGTCTGTCCAGAATGCGGCGAGGAGTTCGAGTAGGTCGTCAGAACCTCAGAAACTATCAGGGACTATTCGTCCCATACAATTCGTTAGCGTATGCTAACAAGGTAGAATTGGATGGGACGACCTATCTTCTTTCGTTTCCGAGGTTCAAGACCTGCTCGAACTCTTGTAATAGACCGAAAAAGCGGAAAATAGGTCTGTCCATAACCTCCATAAGTCTGATGGAACATAGAAAAGGGGTTGCTGTCCAGAACATATCCTTTCATTTAGCCTAGTTCTGACCATCAATTCTTTTTTAACAGTTCCATCAGCCATATTCCAGCATGGCCAGACCTATTTGTGAGACCTTGCGAATCTCACCTAAATTTACCCCAAAACTATAAAAGACCAAGATATCTTGGTAATATCAATAGCCAGAACTGGTGATACGATGAGAAAGATGCTCTTCACAATGACCTTGGCCTTGATCGTGATAGCCATGTCCTTTGCTGTGTTCACAGCAACAGCAGAGGAACCTGCACCGATGGAGACCAGGGCAAGCACGCACACGGTCTTTGCAGAGGACATAACCGCAACATGGTGCG
>JANQNL010000102.1 GCA_028279585.1 Thermoplasmatota archaeon | reverse complement strand
TGGCCACTATGGAAGTTATCTGGACTATCCCATGGGCCGGAACGACAAGATGTGGGCAGGATTTTGCTACATCGCAATGGCCGTCCTGACCCTGGTCTCGATGCCATACCTTGCACCCCTGGTCAACTTCATCGTTCTCATCGCGATAAAGCCAATGTCACCATGGCTGCGGTTCCATGCCATCCAGTCGCTTATCATTAGCCTGATAATTACTGGCGTGTACCTCGCTGGTGGCATACTGATGTTCATAGGTATAGTGCTGACATACGTTGTTATCGGCATTGTTTGCCTACCATTTGCTGGGATTATCATCATGTTCGCGTTCATACTGATGATATACCAGGTGGTCATCGGTGTGTTGGTCTTCACTGGCCAGGACCACAGGGCCCCTATCATCGCGAACTGGGTCGAGTCCAATTACGTGTGATGTGGGAATCTAATTATACCATAAGGTGTGTTCCTACAACCACAGATAGGTATGGATATGACAGCCAATCCACCACCACCGAACAGACCACCTCCACCACCACCACAGAGGCCACCGCCTCCACAAGGAGGGGGTCCACCACCAGGATATCAGCAGCCTCCACCAGGGTACTATCAGCAGGCACCCCAGCAGGAGTATCAGCGGGTCTACAGAGGAGCATACGGCAGTTATCTCAACTATCCACTTGGTGAGAACGACAAGATCCTTGCAGGACTGTGTTACCTGTTCGGTTGGATCATATCTGTGGTATGCCTCGTAGGTATCAAGCCATGTTCACCATGGCTACGTTTCCACGCCATCCAGGCTTTGGTAATGCACATCGCTATGTATGGTCTGTACCTGGTTGGAATAGTATTGATGTACTTCATTATCGGAATAATTCCACTAATGGTAGCACTAGCTGTGATAGTCTATGCTGCCGTCATCGGCATACTAGTACTGACCGGTAAGGACCACAGGGTCCCAAAGCTGGGAGACTGGGTCGAGGAGCGCTACATCTAAAGATACTCGCTCAGATCCAACGGGCCCTTACGTAGCACCGTCACCTCTTGACGATCTATCTTTATCACAGTAGACGCAGTGCCAGGTAGTTCTCCTGCATCCACGTATAGACCGATCCCCTCACCCAACTGCTCCTGGGCAATGGCAATGGATGTAGGATCTGGCCCACCATGCAGGTTTGCAGAAGTGATAGTGATAGGTCCGGCCCAGGCGGTAATTGACCTTATTAGCTCTGACTCAACAACACGGATACCCAGGTATCCTTCCTCGGACACAAGATGGCCAAGGCCTGGGTCCATGGCTGGAAGGACCAGGGTGAGTGGACCTGGCAGATACTTCTGGGCGATCTCCACTGCTAGCGGCGTCTCGAGGCAGTAGTTCCAGATCTCATCGACGTTGGGGACGGCCACGGCCATTGGGACCCCAGCTCTATCCTTGAGCTTCTCGATCCGCTTGTAAAGCTCTGGATCGTCAGCTTTACCTGAAAGGGAGTAAAGAGTATCGGTTGGTAGGACACAGAGCCCGGGCTCTTCGAGTATCTCTATTGACCTGTCGTAAACATCATCGATGCTATCTGGTTCAAGTGCCATCGTCTCCATGGCAATACCACATCGTTCATTCTACATCGAATATCGTATCACACTTTCCACAGCGGACCTCGACCGGAAGCTCCAAGCCCTCGATCTTGACAAGTCCGTTGCAGTTTGGACAGTTGGCCTCCACCGGTTCTGGTGGGTTCTCCTCTGGAGCTTCCTCCTCTGCAGGGGTCTCCTCATCTGGCTCCACGGTCTCCTTCTTCTCCACCGGGCGGGTCCTCAGAGGTTTGGGGGACAGAGGCTTCGGGGCCTTCTTCTTACCCTTCTTCTTTGGCTCCTTGACCATCTCAGGAATGACCACATCATCCTCGTCATCCCAGTCGTCCTCCTGAGGGTCACCACCCGAAGGATATGAAGAATCGTCAGATTCGAAGTAATCATCGTCCCAGTCGTCCTCGTCCTCGTCATCGTAGTAGTCGTCCCAGGACCTGCTCTTTGCGGCCTGCTTCTCGGCCTTCTTCCTCTCCTTGGCCCTGATGTTCTCAAGTTGTTTGGCAATGGACTTCTTTGCCCATTCGCGGTCCTGGTCCTGGCCGAACTTGATGATGCCCCATACAAGACCAGAGCCGAATATCACCAGCGAGCAAAGCAAGAGGATGGACTGCTCGATGTAACCGATACCGGTGAAATTATAAGCGAGATACCTTGTGGAAAGCTCAGTTCCACAGATATACCACACCGCAAGAATTGCATCCGTGAACAGGAACCATGAAAGTCCTGTGAGAAGTGGGAACCTGGGTTTTGTGAAGAACACCCCGTACAGTGTCATTATTCCGAGGATCAGAAGGTCTGCTGCAAATATTCCAGATATTATCAGGACCTTAAGGTCCGAAAGCATATGGGTCTCCATCGGCTCTTCGAAGTTATAGTCGATGAGAATGGTTATCCAGACAGCGACCGCTGATAGGAACAGCAGGGAAACGGATAGAAAGCCGAACCGGCTCATTCTAGCCATGGGGGGTTCACCTTTTGGGGGAATCGGGTTGGGTTAATTAAAGTTATTGATATGGTTCTAACAGACTGGAGGCATGTATGGAGCAATCTCTGAAAACTACTGGGATGAATCCATATCCAAAATGGTCCTAGTTGAACCCATTGCATTTTGGATATCGACCTTTCTTCACTTTTCGGAGATTGTGGAATACGCCGATAGTCTGTTAGAACCATCTTCTCGATGATCTTATTCTTTGTTCTCTTCTTCTTCAGGCTCTTCTTCTTTGGGAGGCTCATCGTCGTCATCATGCTTGGGGACCGCTCTGACAAGGTTCTCCCTGCAATGAGCATACTCCTCTATCCTGTCAATTATATGATAGCACATGGAATGTGCCTTCTGGCCATCCTCGGCGTAGGCCTCGAGGAGGAACTTGGACAGGTCGTCCTGACCGATTATTTGGAGCTGGACCGCGAACATCTCACCGCGCTTGTTCTCTCCCATGAACCTGCCGATGGCCCTGTAGATGTGGTCAGTGATCAGTGGGTCCACAGCATGGAAACCGATCCCCTCGATGGTAGCTGAGAGCTTCTCGAAAAGGATAGCTGGAGGGACATTTAGCTCGGAGGACTCTGCCTCGGTCTTTATGAGCTCTGCCATCTTGAAGCGCCATTCTATCTCATCGACCTCAACGGGTGTGACCTTGCCCATCTTGAAAGAGACCACCTTGGGTTCTATAGGGAATATGAGCCTATCGTTCCTTGCGAAGTCGAAGTAGGATATCTGGCCTTTGACCGGGGATTTACCAGAGGTGTAGTTAGGAATGATATTGAAGTTGAGGTCAGCAGACTCCTTGTGGTCCAGCATCTCGCACTCTGCCTCATTGGACTCGAACTTGGCAAGCTTTGGGTTGATACCTGCCATGACAACTATCTTTCCCAGGGGGTTGCCGGTCTTG
>JANQNL010000093.1 GCA_028279585.1 Thermoplasmatota archaeon | reverse complement strand
AAAGACCTGGTGGACATCGACAAGGCCTACATCGATACGGATAGGATCTTGCACATGGTCAACGATGTGCTTGGAGAGATAGATAGGATAGCGGGGGTGGACTAATGGCATTGTTCAAAGAGATAAGGCTTACAAATGCTGCAGACGAGATGCTGTTCGGAGAGATAGTCCGACTGTTCGTCACGCAGAAATATCCACTTCTCAAGCAGCACTCAGGAGACGATGACCATGTTGGGACGTTCCTTATGGCTGGCACTGACTTCTTCACCATGACCGTTGAGGTCCACAGGTTCACCAAGAGCTTTGCCATGTCGAAGCTTGTGGACACACCGATGAGGATAGACCTCAAAGGTCAGGCCATCGTCAAGGGTGCGACGTTCAATAAGCTTGCAGAGATGTACCAGACGAACCTCAACAACGTCATGAAGTTCCCACTTCTGGGAATGATCAAGATATATCACGACTACAACAGGATCTATGTCTACGCCACCCTGGCCCATCAGAGCAGGAGATACTTCTCGGACAGGGAGCACGTGGACAAGGAAGCCCTTGCTGTCGATATTGAGAATGCTATAGGTGAGATGCTCGGAGCTCTCCAGCAGTTCCAAGGAAAGAACGGTTCAGGGATATTCGTGGACCAGGCCTTCGATGTTGAAGGTGAGATCAAAAAGAGGGAACAGGAGATAATCACAGAGATAGAGCAGCTGGAGACCATCATTGTCAACTGTCCAGAATGCGGGACGGCCTTCGATGCTCCGAAAAAGGGTATGATCAAGTGCCCAAGCTGCGGGATCGAGGGTGAACTGGACCTCTAACCGTGTATCCTAATGGCCAGGGACCTCATGAGGTCCACTGTACCTTTCTTGTTAGTGTACTCGCCGTTCCACTTGGGATCCATCTCTTTGGGGAACTTCTCGGTGAACTCAGCAAGAGCGTCACGCATCTGATGGCGTAGTTCGAGATCGTCATCCCCAGAGATCAATAGAGCCAATACAACGGCCCCCTGTTTCTCCATGACGAGCGTGAGCGGACCATAGGACATGCTCTCGATACCACCGATCTCATCCCCTGTGTCTTTCTCGAAAGCCTCTAACACATACTCCAGGATCGCTGTCAACATACCTGCGAAGATGTCAGAATCATGGTCCTCCTCGCTCTGGGCAGACTTGGACCGGTAATGAGCTACAAGCAATCCGGACCTATGGATCAGGTATCCTTCCTGGACAGCAGCTCTCTGGAGCAACCGATGCTCGCTCATACGCATGCTCTGTATGAGCAAATTGTGCTCTCTATCATTGATTATGAGCTCTTCCTTCATCTTATCCAGAGCAGCTTTGTCCTGTTTGTCCTCTACCTCACCCTGGACCATGGCGGTCTGCAGACCCATCATGTAGATGTTGCGTCTGGTATGGAGCGGGGTCTCTTTTGGGTCCTCCGTCCCTAAAAAGATCAGGTCTGTGAACCGGCTACTGAACTTGAACAGACCAACAGAGAGTAACAATCCGAGAATAGCAGCAGGGATCCAGGCCCAGATCCCAATGACGAACATGAACAGGTTGCCGAATATGATGGCAAGGAAGACTGCGGCCTGGAATGAAAGTAAGACACGTAGAGCTACGTCCGCACGTACCTGCGGCCCCATCAATCTGTATCGAAGTAGTCCATAGGTGAAGAGAGCAGGCCTGACAAGCATCCAGCCAGCTTTGCCAGCGATGATCGTTGCGATATATGCCGCTGGTACCATAGCATAAACAGAGGTCACACCAGCCGATTCCATCAAGAGAGCACCTATGACCCCTATGATGAACGCTGAACCGAACATCGCGATATGTGTGGTCTCAGCAGTGGACCAATGGTCCTTGTGGCCCCATAAGGCCACAGCTAACCTGATCGCAGCTAAAAGGACCAGGCATGCTGTGAAGGCCATAATAGTATCATGGACCGAGCTGAATCCGTCGTCGATGATGAAGAACATCGTCACCTGTGTCACCTGTATGAAAAGGAAACCCCAGATGAAGATGGTGTATATCATACGATTATCAGGTGATCGAGCTCGGGAGTATTGGCCTAACCAGATGAATACAGGGATATTGATACAGAACAAGTAGCATATGTTCTCAAGATCGATACCATGAACTCCGATCCAGTTCCGATGCATGTGCATTGCGTCGAGAAGAACGAAGAACGATCCCAATCCAAGGACTAAGACCATTATCCATCTAAGTTTCTTCCAACCTATGAGAGGTCGTGGATAGACAAGACCAAAGGCCAACAGTAGGAACGATGTGACCATCTCCATGACGTTCCATATGTCCCATGACCAATGATCCAGGTTGTTCTCACCGAAGTGCATCGAGATGAACGTTATGAACTCGATGAAGATCAGTATGGAATTCAGTAGGAACAACACCGACAGTAAGGACATCCCCCACAGCTGGCCCTTTGTGAACCTGTCCGAGCCACTCTGCATCCGGATGTACGTGAGCAGCAGGAACACTGCCAGATTGAAGGTGAACATACCGAAGTACACACTGATGTACCACACAGGATAGATCAGCTGATCACCTCCCTTGTCATATCACAGCTTGCGTCCCATGAATTGCCATTATCAAGGTCGCCGATGTGTGATGTGAACATGCCTGGACAGTCGATGGCATATACCCGAAGTGTATAGTTCCCAGCCCGTGGGCAGATGATCCTGAACGAGATAAAACCGGTCACAGAGGACCTAGCCTGCAGGATCCCATTATCCCCCGCTATCTCAAGCTGTAAACGGTCGTTGTCACCTAGGTCGTCAGACCATGTGAGGGTGACATCTATGAATGCTACATCATCATATTCTATCTCAAAGGCATAAGTCGTGGCCCCACCTTCATTTGTAACGCCTGAAGTGTCGAAAAGTCTGTCCTCAACTATCGTTATGGTCCCAGACCCGCCACCACCACCATTATTGAACGGGACCCGAGGTTTCGGGGGAGGTATCTGGAACGCTCCACCCAGGTCCACGACCAGGAATATAAGCAGCAATGATACAAGGAACGCAGAAAGGACCATAATGTCCTGTTTGAACGAGAGGTCAAGCTTCATCGGCTAGCACCCCCCTCATCTACAACCACCTGGACCTCGGCAGAGATGGTCAGAGACCAGTCGTTCCCATCATCAAGGTCAAGAGGCGAGTTCGTGATGGTCCCCGGACATATCACCGCTGTGATATGCACTGACAGATTATGAGCTGTTATGGGTACATCCCACTCGTCATAAAGCTCGATATACCCACTGTCAGACTCTGCAGAACGCATAACGTTGTCCTCTATGTGGATAGCTACATAGAACCTGTCATTGGACCCGGAATCATCGGTCCATGTAAAGGTCAGGACCATGGAGGTCATGTTCGCAGGAACCTCGAAGTCCTTGGAAGTTGTACTTCCCTCTGATGTCTGGCCGTTCTCACTGAGGATGTCCTTTGTCTCCATACGTGTCGATGGTCCTTGTGGAGTTTGTTCACCAACATCTCTAAAAGCAGGGTCCGATGCCACCATGGATTCGTTCTTCCAAGGCACCATGACCATTATCAACAGGCACAATGTAAGCAGGACCACCACATAGGTCGCGCAGATGCTTCTGTCGCGCTTGCTCCATTTTGCAATGGAGAGACCTCGGGACCTATCGACCATCCAGGAACCTCCTGAAGTCCGAGTCCGAGCGTCCCAATATGGCACGCGCACGTTCGATATCTGAGCTCTTTCCACCAAGTGCAGCTTCGACCTCTGGTCCTGAAGCGGTCCTTATGTTCCAAAGCAGGTCACGCATCCTCTGACGAAGCTCAGGGGAATCCCTGCCCTTGAGCATCACAACAAGACCCATGGTGCGTGTTACCTCCACCACCATGGTCTTGTCACCATACTCGATGGAGTCCACCACATCTCCGCCTTTTCTCATAGCGTCGTTGAAGAAGTTGGTGATGGTCGTTATCATGGCACCCAGTGTGTCCGACTCAGGGTCCATGGAGGAGCGGTATTTGGATGTGTGATTGAGAAGGGTCCCATCCTTGTAGAACAAGTAGACGTCCTCGGGCATGGACCTGATCCGTTGGACCCTCTGCTGTCTGAATCCCTCCATTAAGATCTGATGCTCTCGCTCGTTGATATGCAGGTCATCCCGAAGGTGTTCCAGGACCTCAACATCATGGGGTTCTGATATCTCGGCATTGACAACGGCTGTGAGCAATCCCATGTTGTAGGTGTTCCTTCTTTCACGAAGGGAAGCTATAGCTGAATCGTGGCTCATTGGTAGTGCCATATCGACAAGCTTTCTTGAGAACCTGTATAGCGGGTAGAACACCAAGACACCAACGATGATCATTGCTACTGCCGCAACGACCATGGACAATGTGAAGAGTGCAAGGAACGTCAACATCATACAGAAGCCTGTGCCAACGAACGTTATGAAGATCCGCATGGCCTGGTCGGCCTTCACCTTGGGTCCAAAGGACTGGTATCGTAAGATAGCGTAAGCAAAGAAGATGGGTCTGATAATGGTCCATCCAAGAGCTGTTATCGACAATCGGAATGAAGCCGCAATGAAGTTTGCGTTCGACGCGGTCTCGAAATGTTCCACCGTCAACCCAGCGATGATCCCAATACCCAGAGCCAGACCTATCATGAATGCGTTGACATACTCTGGTGTTCGCCAGTTCCCCCATCTCTGATAGAGGATCCTGATAAGGAGGATCAGGAGGATAATGACGATACATAATCTGGGGATGGTCGTGATGTAGAATGCATGGTTCATCCAAGACATTATCAATACTCGTATCCCCACCACCATGAAGTCCATGAAGTATCCCCAGATGACCAGCGTCATGACCATCTTCAGCTGTGGGGACGAGGTCTTCTGATATTGAGGGATCCATAGGAACAGAGGGATAGAGATGGCTGCGATGTAGACGAAGTCTTTGAGAACAGTGCTATTGGTCAAAGGCGTTGGTCCGACCAATGTAGGATTGATCGCGGAGCTCATGACGATAGGGATGAACACTGCTGTAAGGATGACCATCAGGACCTTCAACCGCTTCCAGGACATTATGGGCCTGGGGAATACCAGACCAAAAAGCAGCAATCCCAAAAAGGTCAGGTTGTTCAAGGTCGAATCTGCACGAACTGCGTTCCAATAGATCCATCCCTCTGGTTCTCCAAGGATCGTCCGTGTGATGTTGACAGCTAAAAGAATAGAGTTGGTCAGGTACAGCCAGAACAGGATAGTAAGGCCCCACCTTTGCGACAAGGTCAACGATTCCTTGTCCGACCTGTTCCGTAGGTACAACAGGAGGATAGCAAATGATAGGTTCATCACTACCAGCATTGGATAGATGATGCGGTAGACCATTACTATTTCAGTCAAGCCTTGACCGTCCGGAGTGTCATTTCACTGACCGCATATAAAAATGACAGATTAATTCGTTCGTGTGATGCCCTTTGAAACACATATCATCAATATGAGGTATATTATTGTAATATGACGGTAATATATATGTTAAGATAGCTTATATACATATATAAAATACCTATCAAACATGGGCTCCGGCAAACGCTATAGCAAATCCGATCTCCAGAAGATGGAGCGGAGCGAGCTTGACGCTATAGCCTGGGGCCTGGGACAGAAGAGCACCAAATCATTTTCCAAAGATAGTTTGACACTGTGGATCCTTTCGAACCAGGGTAAGAGCGAGGACTCATTCTCCCGAGACTTCTTCAAAAGTTTTTCAAAGGCCGAACCCAAGGCAGATGAGAAGAAGGTCGGTAGGTTGTCCAAAAAGGACCCTGGCTCCCTGGACCTCAATCCAGCAAGCCATGATGACCTCAAATCCGAGACCCGCAGAATGGAATCTGCGATGTCCGGTTTCCTTGAAACACTTGGTGTCAACACCAAGGATAAGGAGGTCGAGGAAAAGGACCTTGACCATCTTGGTGTAAAGAAGGACAAGATCGACAAGGCCACAGGAAAGTCATATCTCAAGTCCCAGTCCTTGAGCATGTCCAGGCGCAAGGAGCTCGAAGATGAGCTTGAGCAGGACAATGCCAAGATGGAGGGACTGTTCGGTGACTTCTTCTCCAAGATGAAGGGCGGGGATACAGAAGAGGCAAAGCAAGAGGACCTGGGGTGGGAAGGGACCAAAAAGAAGAAGGTCAAGCGCTCCAACTTAAGCCTCAAGCCCGTCAAGAAGGAGAAGGTCGAAGAGAAGACCGGACCAAAGAAGAGGTATCCAAAAGGATTCCAGCGTGGTGGTCTCCATCGCAAGGAAGGCCTGACCAATGGTCACGGCATAACCAACGGCCACGGGATCACGAACGGTCATGGTCTGACCAATGGCCACGGACTCACTAACGGACATGGATTGACCAACGGCAATGGCATGAAGAGCATCTTTGGCCTCACGAACGGTCACGGTTTGACAAACGGTAATGGCCTGACCAATGGCAATGGTCTGACCAACGGTAATGGCCTTACGAACGGAAATGGTCTCTCAAAGTTCTACTACTCAACAAAGCGCGATCCCGAGATGGACAAGAGCATCAGGCGCAGCGCCAGGATCAACATGGTGCGCAACAGGATGCGTGTCGAGCAGGCCGCAGCAGTGCTTGTGGTCCTCACACTTCTTATCATCCCAGTGGTCGTCTACGTCATGGGACTGGACGACGGCGATTACATAGCCATCGACGGTAACTTCGGTGACTGGGACGGCATCGGACATCATATAGATGCCCGCAACGACGTATTAGACCCATCTCTTGACCTGATAGCCTACGCGATATCGGACAAGGGTACACATCTCTCGTTCCATTTGGAAACTGAATCCACTATCCTAATAGGTGATGAGACCAGCACCTACGATAGGAACGTAGGGGACCATGTTCTACCTTACGAACGTGAACAACAGCATATGGCCACGGTCCTGATGGATGCTGACGGCAATGCATCGACGGGTATGAGGACGAGCAGGATGGGGGCGGATTACAAGGTGGAGATCATCGGAAGCCGCAATCAGGTCTGGTCTGCAGATCTCTATGCATACGAAGAGAGCTCCGATGACGAAGATTATGCTATCAACAGCTGGCGCAGGACCGCCTCTGCAGATGCTGTAGCTCACAAGAACGAGATGGAGTTCCAGGTATGGGCCTCCGACATCACAGACCTAGACGAGGACAATGCAAGGTTCGAGGTCAGGCTCGATGACGGACAACTTCTCACTGACGAGTCCGATGACGTGGTCTCCCTCCGCGGTGGCACAATGAGGGTCACCGAAGAGAACGTGGCTCCTGGTTACCTTGATAGGAACGCTGCCAGGGAGGATAGGACACCGTTCACCAAGATCACCCTCGACCCAATGGAGGAGAGGACCCGTGTCTCCAGGATCGGTTTCACTATCCAGGGTCTTGGTTCTGATGGTATGCCACAGGTCCGGGGACGCAGCGATCAAGATTATTCCCAGCACATCCAGTGGGTTGGCCTATATGCCTTGGACCAGGAAGAATCAGTAATGATATCTGACGAGTTCGAGGGCATACTGGTAGCAGACATCGAGGATGTCTCCAACAGGATATCAGAATACAAGTTCAGGTTTAGGTCTGACGACTTCTACGACACGGACATATCCAAAGAAGGAAAGGGCCTTATGTTCGACTCAAAGCTCGAGCTTGTTCTCGTGGTTGACTTCCACGAGGCCTACGAGACCATCAACACGCTCTCAAGAACCGCTGTGGGATTCAGGGTCGACCTTCCACAGCTTGCAGCTGACAAGTCAATAACTTTCAGATCGGATAGGCCTGTGGGATGCGTCGGTGCAACCACATACCTGGTGGAGGTCCCCAGTTCTCCAGTGGCCGATGGCGCGACAGCGGACTGGAACGGATTCCCCACAAGGGCCGTAGACCCGTGGACTGGAAATGTCCAGGACTCCGCATCCACTGATACCAACATCGCCATGTCAGGATTCAGCATCATCGAGACCCCATACGACCTTGCGCTCAAGGTTGATGTGGAGGGAAAGATGCTCGACGGTTCACTTCCTATCAATCCACTCTACAAGGACATTGCATTGTGGGAACAGGAGGACATGGATGGGGATGGTGTCTGGGACGTCATCGACCCACATCCACAGAACGCACGTGATACGGACGGCGATGGACTTGCGGACGACTACGAGGTCGTTATGTCCATGACGAACGTCACAAAAACCGACACCGATGGTGACGGTTATCCAGATGGTGCAGACATCGCACCACTCGACCCCGACATCCCACGCTTGAGCCCTGCAGGAGCCGTTATGGATGGCAGGGACTCGTTCTACATCTTCATAGATTCTGATCACAACATCTACACAGGCTTCCGGACCAACTGGCTGCCTATCGGTGCAGACTACATGGTCCTTGTTGAGGGAAGGCTTGGCCACATCCTCAACAGGCAGCTCTACGTTCAGGATACTTCCCAAGGATATGCCTGGGCCTGGAACGAAGTAGGGGAGATACCTGCGGCAACTTCCGAGAACATACTCGAGCTCACGGTCCCGTGGACAAGGCTCGGTGTAACTATTGGGAACACGAGCGCTGTGGACCTCTTCATAAGGGCTGCGACCTTTGGGAACCGTTCTGTCAGTGAGCTAGACTACCCTGTTGACTCCCAGGGCGCCATGGTCCCGACCAGGCATCGGTCCATCACGGTCATTAATGAGCGATCATACGTTGATAACGCAGAGGACGTCATGGGAGAGGACCTCCCACGTGTCAGGGACATGACCGGGTCAGATATCACCAGGGTCAAGGAGAACGCAGAGGTATGGGCCATCAACTTCAAGACAGGCGGCAGAGGCCTTCTCACCATCGATACACGCGATGAGGTTCTCCCACTGTCCATACACATGTGGAACGAGGACCTTGGGTCGCTTGTCCCATGGAAGACGCTCACAGAAGACAGGAACCATGAGGTGGAGTGGTATGCAGAGCGTGGTATCCTTTACGTAATTCCTATCAGTGGCTCCGACCAGGAAGTAGAGCTGGAGTTCGAGCAGGTGGTAACTGCTACGAACAACCCCTCGACGACCAGGACCCGTGGAGGTGTACAGGACCAGGAGCCTGATGAGATCACATCCACCGTCGGCATATCCGGACCTGGGCCAGACCTCTTCAACGCTCACGACATTGCCCACATGACCGATGAGGAGCGTATCGAGACCAGGGGCACATCCGAGGTCAGGATGCACGCTGACATCTCTGCAAGTGACGGAAGTATCGCTGACTGGCTTGGAACCGCTGGAGCTTCTGACACAGTTACGGTTTCCGAGCGTGAGGTCATCTACAACGATCCTTCCTTTGATGACACAGGGGACGGAGATTACTCTTATCCAACTGCAGCTGCATTCGAGGCAACCTGCCTGGACCTCGAGGAGTTCAGGGTAGCAGTGGATGCTGACAGCCTGAACTTCCTCTTCGTGTTCGGTTCCATATCAAATACCGGAAGCCCAGCGGACGGGTTCGAGGACCAGTTCATCGAGGTCCTTGTGGACACGGACCATGATGGAACTGGAAGATATGCATCCATCAGGAACGCTCGTGTGAACGTATCTGTGAACAGTTCCTGGGAGTGGGCACTTGCACTCAACGGTAATGGATATCGCCAGGTGGTGTTCGAAGACGGGACCACAAGCAACCTGGCAGCGTCGGCCGTGCAGGGATACTCTGCCTCGAACGCTGTGGAGGTCTGTATACCACTCACGGTCTTCGGTGGATATCCGAACATGGAGTTTTACGAGTTCACGGTCCTTGTGGGTGCCAATGATGACCTGGCACTTCCAGATCCTGTGGACGGCTCTACAGCTGGCTTCATGAACGTGAACGCTGCGGCATCAGGAACTTCTGGTGGTGGCGGGCTCAACGGTGCATGCGGTGATCCTAACGTTTACGACATGGCATTCCTTGGCCTTGCAGACCAGGAGAGTGCCCTTTCCAACTACTCCGAGGAGTGGATATTCGGAAGGAAGGATGACAGCTCCACCAACAACTTCGTTGTCTACCAGTCCTCGACCCTGGCGCAGGCCTTCTCACCACAGAGGAACGTACTCCTCACCAAGTTCGATGTCCTTCTGACAGACCTGGTGAACTCTGGTGGTGCCACGGATGATTCTGTGACGATCGCTTTACACCAGGATTCCAACGGACAACCATCGGGCACACCTATCGTTCAGGGGTCCATAAACATCAATCCTAACAACGCAGGGATGTGGGTCACATTGACCGTTGGACAGCCTATCCCACTTCGTGCATACCAGGTCTACTGGATAGTATGTTCTAATACCAATACTGTGTGGAATGCAGGCTATGGATGGCTCGCAGACTGGCCATCCAACATAGATTATCCATACGGCAATGCTGCTTGGTCCACAGATGGTGGGGCTACCTGGACAAATGCAACAACTGTTGACCTGCTCTTCAGGACCCATGGCGTCAACGAGACATATCTCGCAGGAGTTCAGACATCGAACACTGCGACCCACGTTGACAATCGGTATGTCTGGGCACAGTCGTTCACTGCAGATTACAGCGCACACATGAGCAGCTTGAACCTTGCCTTGAGGGACAATGGAACAGACTCAACATCATTTACAGTTGAGATCCAGACCGATGCTGGAGGCAACCCCTCTGGAACGAGGATCTCTACCTCACAGCTTGGTGATGTGGTCAACAACTGGATAGCAATGTCCTTCTTAGAACCAGGTCATGTTATGGAAGGAGAGACCTACTGGATAGTGGTTTACAACAACGATGTAGCCTACAACGGCTACTGGTGGTATGCTGATAACACCAATCCTTATGCTGGAGGAAATGCAGCACATCATAATGGAGTTGCATGGACGCCGAACCCAGGATTGGACATGACGTTCATGCTCTTCTTCACAAACGTTACAGAGCTCAATGCAAGCCACACTGTATACTTCACCCCGACCATTGTGTTCAATGAGGTCGCACCAAGAGGTGGCGAGGACTCGGAGTGGATAGAGCTATACAACTATGGTCCACGTGCCATCAACCTGTTGAACTTCAAGATAGACGACCAGGATGGTAACGTCCTGACCCTGCCGTCATTCAACCTTGCCTCTGGAGGTTACGTCCTTATCAACATGGGCACTGGTACCAATAATGCCACGGACATCTTCATGGGCTTGACAGGCGGGATCCTAGGCAACAGGTTCGACGACCTTACCCTGATCGATCCTAAAGGCATGGGTGTGGACTATGTAGCTTGGGACTCACATCCATCACAGAACCCTGATGCTCCACCACTGAACCTCACCTGGACAGGTACCCTTGCAGCTCCTGGTAACGGTCAGACCATTGGTCGTGACAGGAACTCCACTGACACAGATTCAGCATCCGACTGGGACAATACCGGTGGACCGGACCACAACCGACCGTCCCCAAGGGCCATCAACGCCATCCCAGAGTGGGAGCTTCTCATCATACCTGCAGCTGCAATGATATTGTTCTTCGGTGTGCGCAGGGTCATGAATAAGCGAAAGAAGAAGGCTGCAGCTTAGGTCTTTTGAAAGAGCACGATACGGTTCGTGTTCGTACCTCTTTCCATATTGTTGATACCCCAGATGTTCGAGGTCTTTGTGAACTCCTGGACATGTACCACGATCCCCTTTGCGTCGAAACCAGCATCGGTCCCAAGCGGTAGAACATGTTCGTCCAGGTTGATGCTGCCTTTGTTCACCTCACCCACCTCGAAGGCCACCCATCCGCCTTCCTTTGTTATCCTGTAGAGCTCGACGAATACAGAGCCCATGGCCTTCTC
>JANQNL010000211.1 GCA_028279585.1 Thermoplasmatota archaeon | reverse complement strand
CGTTTTTTCTTGTTATTACGGGATGGTAGTGGGAGGGAGCAGGGCGCGGGGGGTGCGGCCGCGGCACGGCGGACCGAGCTGGGTGGGGAGGTATTTGGTGGGCGGGCAGCTCACCATCTCCGTATTCCACCTATGACAAAAGTTCTGCAGAACATTGCTCCATCGTCGAAGTCATCGTCGATGTACATTATCTCTGTCCCGAAATCCTCAGCTTCGGGAAACTCAGTCTCATTCCCTTCAGCTATCAGGATCATCTCGAGCCTGTTCTTCTTTAGATCTCCACGAACAGCCACCTCACCATACGTGGCCTTGTTCTCACGCAGTGCCTCGAAGAACCTTGTCAGCTGCTTCCGCTCGATGGCCTGGGCATTCTCCTCGAGAACATCTGTGACCTTGGGGAGAAGCTCGCGAACACCGGACTCTGTTGCGTAGCCAACGTCGACCACGGCTGCAAGCTTTGCCTTTATCCTGTGGTCGAGCTCGCCGATATCGATGAAGTCCTGCTTCGAGAAAGAGGGGCCACCGACGACGACCTTGACTATCTTATCATCCATGAAGAACTCGGTGCAGAGCTCGGATATGGCACGATACCACATCTTGACCTTGAGCTCCCTGTCACGCTCGAACCTCTGCTTGGACTGACCACCACGGCCGTGCTTACCCTGGATGTGGCTCTCCTTGTATTTCAGGATCTCAAGCTTCGAGCCTTTGATCCTTGCGAGCGTGGCCTCGTTCTGGTCAACCACTACGATCCCTACCATGGCCTTGTCCTCCACCATGAACTCAAGAGGTTCCAGGACAAAGCTCGAGTCACACCTGTAGAGCATGGACGGGACGTCCTCTGGTGGATAGATCATGTAGACCTCGCCATTTCCTGCAAAGCAAGCTATACCGTGCTCCCCGACCTTACCTTGTTTAAGCTTTCGAAGCTCTTGCCGGATGGCGTTGATGGACATCAGAACATCGTTGCGTGTCTGCTTGGACTTGATATTTGATGATGTAGAATACTCCTCGTCGAGCCTCTTGGTTACCTGGGCCACATCCCTGTCGGGAGGGATATAGTAAGAGACCAAGGTGGTGTGGTGGCCCTTCACCTCGGAAAGTTTCTTCACTATCATTTTTAGCTCGCGTTTGTCCATGCTTCTACGCTCTATGGGGTGTGATGGGGGTTGGCTATATAAGTGTTCCCAAATCAGCGATTTGGTCCAGCCAGGAAAAGCTCGGAGGGTTTGAGAAGGGCTCTTCTTCTTGAGCCTTGGCAACCGACGGAGATGGTAGGCTTGTTGTTGGTCAGGACCCAAACGGTACACTCCCCGCACATGGATCCGATACCTGACATCGTGAAGTTCATTCTTCTTCCATCCTTGCGGACGGTCGCTCTTACGAACTCGAATGCTTCGTGCGGTTTCAGGATGCGGATGATAAGGTCAGGAGAAACCTTGGCCTTTTCCAGGGGGAAGTACGAGAAGAACTTGTTGTTGTACCTAAAGGTCGGGAAATCATCAAGGTAGTTCTGGGCAGCGTTGATGTCGTCAGCATCTTCCCAGATGGTCATCTGCTCCTTCAGGGTCTCGATGTTGTTCTTTGTCTTCCTGTCGATACCAAGATAGTATCTTGCTAGAGGGCAGCAGATGTCCTCGCCATGAACATAGAAGCTTCGTCCGAGCCTTGCCTCACCAACGTTTGCACAATGGTGGAGCTTCTGCTTAGAACGACGAATGCCTGTGGGCTCATCCTTGTCTATCTTGATCCCGATGAAATTGTGTTTAGGCTCCCTCTGGGCACGGGACTCGTCGTCCATGTTCACCGAATCAGACCGGTGTCACATTATCCTTTCTAGTCCCAGGACATGGAGTCATCTTCGGTCTCGTCCGAGAAGATGTCCTTGAACTCAGGCTCACTGTCCTCGGATGGGACCTCCTCCTGGGATGGGGGATAAGCATCCTGGGTCGCAGGTTCTGCTGCAGGCTGGTCCCAAGCCATGGAGTCGTCCTGTGGGGTCTCGTCCCAAGCCATTGAATCGTCCTGAGGTGTTTCCTGGTCGTACTCGAAGAAGTCTTCCGACGGTGTCTCGAACTCCTCGAAGACCTGGTCGTCCACAGGATCGGCTGGAGGCTGGTCATACTGTGGCTGCTCTTCGGGTTGGGCAGGTGGCAGAGGTGGTGTCTCGGTAGGGGGAGTCTCTGGTGGTTTCTCTTCCTCCTTGGTCTCCTCCTCTGCTTTGGACTCCTCCTTCTTCTTGCCCTTCTTCGCAACCACTGCCAGGATGATGACCAGCGCCAGGATGATGATTATGAGCAGACATATTGAACAGCCACCGATACCGCCGTAGAGCATCATATTGTCAGGGTCGTCCCCACCACCATCTCCACCATCTCCACCGTCCGTTCCATTGCCACCTCCGCCATCTCCTCCATCACCACCGTCACCGCCATCTCCCCCATCTCCGCCGTCCCCTCCGTCTCCTCCATCGCCACCGTCGCCACCATCTCCACCATTCCCGCCATCTGTGCCTCCGGAGTTGTCCACGGTAACTATGATCGTGACCTCGTAGGAGTAGTCCGTTCCATCGGTCGATCGGACTGTGATGGTATGCTCTCCGTCGTCCTCCAGGTTCGTGTCCCATGTGTACTTCCATGGTCCATCACCCGGAAGAACGCCACCGATGCCCAGATCGGTCCAGGCTCCACCATCGATCTTGATGCCCACGTCCGTGGAGCTGTAGAAGTAACCCTTGATCTCGACCTCGCCGGACACGTTCGCACCGTCCAGAGGTTCATCGATAGTGATGACAGGCAGGAGCGGGGAAGTGACCTCCACAGAAGCTATAGCTTCGAAACCATACAGGCTCACCTTCACTGTGCCGGTGCCGAGGGCTGTGGCGTTGAACAGGCCGTTATCATCAACTGTGCCGATGTCGCCAGTGACCTCCCAGAGCGGAACTCCGGCCGGTACTGTCACGATCTCGGAGTCTGTGTTGTATACCGTGAGATTGAACTGCTTGGCCTGTCCCATCGGAACCTGGGCCGTGGTCGGATCTATCTCGATGGAACCGATCTCGTCACCCGAGCTTACCACCTTCTTGATGGTGAACGGTGTGGGGTTCATGACCTCGAGCGTCTGTAGTGCATCGTCAGATGCTATGACCTTGATGAAGCAGTCTATAGAGGTCTGGTCTGGGACCGTCCACATGTACGTGCCTGAGTTCGAAGGTGTTGCGACTGAGGTGAACTCTCCGCTGGGACCAGTGGTCGATAGGAGCAGCTGGACCGTGATGATACCGAACCCACCGGTAGCGCTCCAATTGATGTATGCCTCATTACCGACGAGAAACGTTTCTCCGCCTGCAGGGTCGGACATGGTCAAGAAGAGTTCTGGGATGACCGTGTTGGTTATCTCGAACGCAACAGGGTTCTTGGCCTCGACCCACTGGAGCTGGTCGTCCACTACGGTTATCTTGATGAAGCAATCCGTGGAGGCCTGGTCGGGAACGGTCCAGTTGTAGGAACCTGAGTTAGCGATGTCGGTCGCTATCGGAGTGTACGTCCCGTTCTCGCCATCAATGGAATACTCAAGGTCCACAGAGAGAGGAGCTGTTCCGCCGGTCGCGACCCACTTGATCTCCCGGTCCGTGCCGACCTGCCACAGCTCGCCCCCAGCAGGGTTGAGAAGTGTGACCACAGGCTGTGGGATTATCTTGGTGGTGAACTCGAAGCTGTACGGTTGGACCAGGGTGTTGCCGGCCCTATCCGTGAGGTTCGCCGCGATCGTGATGTTGTAGGTTGTGTTCGCTTGTAGCGCGAGGGTTGGATCGAACGTCAAGGTCAGTGTCGGTTCGTTCCATGAGATGGCACCATCCACGTGTGGGGAGATGCTGAAGGCTCCTGGCATGATGGTCTGGTTCACTATCTCGGAGAACGAGACCGTGATGCTGACGTCAGGTTCGACGTCGATGGAGTCTGCAAGAGGCTGATGGGAAAGAACAGCTGGCGGTGTATGGTCCGTGGTCTTGAACGTAGCATCCACAGAGGAGACCGGCCCATTGCCCTGCAGGTCAGAGGACGATACCATGAAGTGGTAGACGGTCCAATCGGTGAGTCCTGTGAGCAGAACGCTGTGGTCTGTTGTGTAGGTGGCATTGCTTCCCTGGGAACCGTAGCTTGCTGTGAGGCCATAGTCCACTAGGGCGTCAGCTTTCTCGTTGGTCGCCCAGGAGATGCGTGCCCACGTGTCATTGACCTCGACCGAGGGGGTGCCTATCAAGAATGGGTTTGTTAGGTCCAGGCCTTCGATCATGTAGTACCAGCAGCGTGCCTGGCCGGGGTATGGGTCGATGTATGACTCGTAGATGAGGATCTCGTTGTTGCCGTCGTTGTCGAAATCGCCAAGGTGGGAGGTTGCAGACTCACCATACTCGGTCATCGATGTCACACTGTGTGGGTTGTAGAAACCGGCATGGTGGCCATGATACTCACCTATCAGCTCGTCAGAATACCATTCCGTCACATTGTCCGGGGAAAGGACCTTGAGACCGAACCTTCCGTTGGTGTAGTTCCCTGATCCTCCGTCCCAGACCCTGTGATAACCGATGTGGGTGTACATCAGGATCTCCTTCTCATGGTCGTTATCGAGGTCGTAGATGTCGTAGGTGCAGGTCCCGTTCAGTCGATGGACCCATCCAGAATGGTCAGTTCCATCAAAGAGCATGAAGTAGACAGAATCCTCACCCCACGTGTTGATGTACGCCTCATAGACCAAGACCTCGACGTTGCCATCGTTGTCAAGGTCATCCACATGAAAGGTCGCTGTATTATCAAACTCCGTTGTGGAGGTGACAGCCCATGGGTCCCAATCACCAGTGCTCGAACCATGGTACTCGTAGAACCTCTCGTTGGAGACCCACTCTGTCACGTTGTTCAGTCCTATGACCGTCACACCGAACATGCCGAAGGTCAAATTGGAGCTCGGACCGGTGGGTTCCCTGTGATATCCGATGTGCTCGTAGACAAGGATCTCATCGTGGGCATCCTGGTCGATGTTCTGGACATGATAGCTTATCGTGCCATTGTATGGACGTTTCCATGAGGTCTTCGTCCCAGCATCGAAGTATAGGAGATAATCATGGTCAGGGCCGTAATCGTTCATGTAGCCTTCGTAGATCAGGACCTCCTCGATATTGTCGCCATCCATGTCCTTTATCAAGAACTCACACGAGTTGTCGAACTCCGCAACTGAGGTTTGTCCATACGGGTCCCAGTCGCCTGTTGCCCATCCGTGATATTCGTAGAACCTGGTGTTCGTTATCCACTCCGTGACATTGGTATGACCGACCACCACGACTGCGAAGACGCCTAAAGTGATGTTGGCACTGGGGCCATCCGGTCGGCGGTGATATCCAACGTGCTGGTAGAGCAGTATTTCGATGTTCGGGTCTGCATCCACATTCCCCTTTGTAACGCTGATAGTGCCATTGAATGCCCTGGTCCAGCCGGTCTTTGACCCAACATCCAGATACATGATGTAGGCATGGTTTGCGCCGTAGTCGTTGATGTAGGACTCGTAGAGGAGTATCTCCAATGCCCCGTCGTTATCGTAATCGTCAAGGAAGAACTCGCCTGTTTGGTCGAACTCTCCGGTCGATGTCTGGCCGTACGGGTCCCATGGACCAGATGCATATCCATGATACTCGTAGAACCGCTTGTTCGAGATCCACTCCGTAGTGTTATCTGGAGCGATGACCTCAACTGCAAAAACTCCGAAGGTGTAGTTGGCGCTGGGTCCGTCTGGCCAGCGGTGGTAGCCTACATGATGGTAGATGAGGATCTCTGTGTCCGGGTCCCCGTCAACCTGGCCAGTGGCGAGGCTGATGGTTCCATTGAACGCCCGTGTCCAGCCGGTCTGGGAACCGACATCGAGATACATGACATAGTCATGATCAGGACCATAGTCGTTGATGTGGGTCTCATAGAGGAATATCTCGTCCTGGCCATCGTTGTCGTAATCGTCGATGTAGAAGGTGCATTCCTGGTCGAACTCGGAGTCGGCAGTGACTGAATATGGGTCCCAGTCTCCGGTTGCATATCCGTGATACTCGTAGAACCGCTTGTTCGAGATCCACTCAGTAGAGTTGTCATGGCCGATGACCTCGACACCGAACATGCCGAATGTGTAATTGGCGCTCGTGCCGTCTGGCCACCTGTGGTACCCGATGTGATGGTAGACTAAAACCTCCTTCTGTCCATCCCCATCGACCTCAGCGACAGTGTAGGAGAAGGTTCCGTTGAAGTATCGGATCCACTCTGTGTGGGTTGCGCCATTGAAGAAGTGGAGGTAGGAATAGTCTCGACCAACCCTGCTGTCCTCGTGTGAGATGTAGGAGAGGACATCGTTGACACCGTCGTTGTCGAAGTCCTCGATGGTGAAGATCGCGTAGCTTGTCTTCTCGTTCCAAGAGGTAACGCTCTCTGGGTCCCAAGTCCCAGCATTCGAGCCAGAAAAATCGTGAAGCTTCTGGGAGGATGTCCATTCTGTGGAGTTGTCTGGACCGAGAACCACCCACTGTCTCTCTACGTGGGTGTAGAATCCTCCGCCCCCACTCCATCCTTCTCGCCTGTAGCCGGTCTGGACGTACATCACGATCTCCGTGTCGTCATCTGCGTCCACATCTGCCAGGATATAGGCAGGGTTCCCGAAGTCCGAGAATATCCACTCGGAGCTGTAGGAACCGGCCATAGGTTTGAAGTCCGTGTCGAACTGGACCTCAGGTGTTTCGAAAGTCTGTTCAGTGATCGGGACAACCATCAGACCTGCAGCTGAAAGTGTTACCAGGGTCATAGCTAGGACGACGGCTGTGCAAAGAAGCAAGGTTCGGAGAGTGTACTTCACGCGTATCCCCCATGCTCGCTATAGCGAGCATGATTCTCACAAGTACATTGTTATAAAAGTATTTCCTGCCAAGTTGCAGACATACGACACAACTTTATGCTGGCATGCCGGTCTCCCAGGCATGCTGCTTGGTGCCCATGTGAGCATAGCCTCAGGGATGTATAAAGCCTTCGAGCGAGGCGAGGGCTTTGGATGCGAGGCCATCCAGATCTTTACCAAGAGCGCTAGGCAGTGGGCAGCCAAGGAGATCACGGACGAGATCGCGGCAGCGTTCAAAGAGGCACGTTCTTCGAGCCCCATCGAGAAGGTTGTCGTGCATGATTCCTACCTCATCAACCTGGCCGGACAGGACCAGGAGCGGTGGGAGAAGTCAGTTGATGCATTCATCGTAGAGGTGGAGAGGGCGGAGCTTGTGGGGGCAGACTACCTGGTGCTCCATCCAGGGTACTACAAGGAAGCTACTCGCCAGGAGGCCTTGGACCGAGTTGTTGAGGCTTTTGGGAAGACCTTGGACGCTGTGGGGAAGGTCAATGTCATGATCCTTGTCGAGAACACCGCAGGAATGGGGCACGGCCTGGGTGCGGAGTTCTTCGACACCGGAGATCTCCTGGATGCCATGGGGGATGACACCCGGTTCGGAGGATGCTTCGATACCTGCCACGCTTTTGTGGCTGGACACGACCTTGTGTCTGACTACGACGGTGTCTTCTCAAAGTACGATGATGAGGTCGGACTGGAGAGATTGAAGGTCTTCCATCTCAACGATGCTTTGTTCAAGGTGGGTTCCGGAAAGGACAGGCACTCTCGTATCGGTGAGGGGTTCATCGGGGCAGATGTGTTCACAAAGCTTGTGAACGACAACCGATTCAAGTCCATACCAGGCATCCTCGAGACACCTGTTGAGAACGATGAGAACGACTCCTACGGACACGAGATCGTAAAGCTTCGCAGTTACGTGAAAGGAAAGAACACCCGAAAGAAGATAGACTGGGGGGAATACGAGTGAAGTACATTCCAAAGGATGAAGAGGGCTGGATACAGGGCCGAGGATATCGCAAGCGGATCATGGCCAGGGACGAGATGCTGAAGCAAGAGGGTACCCTCATCCAGACCGTGTGCTTCGAGAAAGGGACCAGGGTGCCGCTCCATCATCACGAGCATGGCCTGGAGGCCTTCTACATCCTGTCCGAGGGGGGAGCCTTCGTGCTCAATGGGGAGAAGATCGTTCCGAAGAAGGGTGATGTGATCATCTGCGAGCCTGGGGACGAGCACGCGGTGGAGGATGTGGAGCAGGACTTTTGCATTCTAGTGTTCAAGACCAACTGGGTCACCGACGATCTCATATGGTCAGAGTAATAGCGGCCGAGCAGGTGAGGGGGGAGTGGCCCGAGCCAGCACAGGCCGCGGGTGGGGTGGCCTTTGGTGGGCGGGCCTTACAGCAGTCGACGATACCTCCCATGCGTGACCTTTAAATACCTCACAACGTTCCCCGGAAACGAGCGAGCATGGGCGAAGTAGTGATGTTCGAGCAGAAGCTGTGCCGATTGCAGCTTACACAAACGCAGCTCAACCAGGTAATGTCAGTTCTCAAGGAACGTTCTGGACCAGGTGAGATCAAGATGCCAGGTGGCCCCACTATGGGGGGGAAGAACTTCATCCTCAACCTCCTACGCTTGGACGAAGAGGATGACCGCTTCCACATCAGAGCCTCGGCTACAGACCTCTCCGGCACCAAGGACGGGGACAATTACACCTTCGACCATCTCAAGTGCAAGAGCAAGTGGCTTGTGGAGCCGACCATGGACATCCTCAAGGACGTGTTCAAGCAGTTCAATGGAACCCTCATGGGCCAGTACATCGACGAGTCTGGTAAGACCTGGGGTTACTTCGAGATAATCAAGGGCAAGACCGACAGGGCAAGGTCCAAGGTCGAGACCATGGGGATGTTCCAGGTCATGGTCATGGAGGCCTTTCACAATGCAGAGATGGACGAGATCACAGCGTTCGTGCCAGAGTTCCTTGATCCCAGCCTCAAGGTCGCAGGTTACTTCCAGGAGCTCAAGGTCGAGGGCGAGGTCCTGAACATCTCTGTCCTGGCAAAGTTCGAGGACAAAGACATCGTCATCCTGACAGAGACCGAGGAATGGTCCGACGAGATAACCGAGGATATGCTCAACACCATTGCTCTTCTGAACTCTTCAAAGTATGCCCAGGCTCCCCGGTACCTCTTTTGTGGGACCACCCCGCCTTTCAGCGTCAGGGATGCGCTTCAGAATCGTGTCCCGAGGCCGTGGATCATGAAGCCAGAGACCAAGCTCATGATGGATTATCATGACAAGCGTGCGCTGAAGCCGAGGGATACGAAAAAGCCCAAGGGTAGGGCGCCAAAGTGTAAGTGTGGCTCCAAAACTGAGTGGAAGCCGGGCTACAGACAGTATCAGTGTCCAGAGTGCAAGGAACTGATCGATAAGAAGAATTGATCAGTGATCCTCTTCGACCTTCATGTTGCACTTGCTGCAGTAGTAAGCCATTTCCTTTTCCATATAGAGGACCTCACCGTCACATCCGGGGCAGGTCCTTGTTACCTTCTTTTCAGGTTCTTCTCCCATTTCGGACTCCTCCTGTGCTTGTTCCTCTACAGGTTGTTCGTCTATTAATGGTTGCTCCTCTTCTGGCCCTTGAGGATAACTATCCGAAAGGTCCGAAGAATCGTCAGATTCGATAGGATCGTCCTCCCCCTCGGGTTGCAACTCTTGTTCGGGCTGCTCTTCGGGTTCGGATCCCTCCTCAACAGGCTCATCGGTTACAGCAGGAGCTTCTTCGAGCGCTTCCTCGACCTGATGCTCTTCCTCCTCATGGTCTGCTGCCTCGACCTCGGCCTGCTTCTTGCGAGCAACGATAACGACTGCGATTATGATTATGATGAACACGACCACGGCAGCGATGACAACACCAACGGCAACGGTCATAGGCACAATGGACAGGGTTGCTGGGATGAAGACGGACTTCTCTGGACCTTCATCGGTACCTACAGGTCCTCCACCGCTTGTTCCGTCCTCTCCACCACCTGCACCTCCGCCGGCGCCATCTCCTCCACCATCGCTCCAGCCATCGCCTCCGTCAACGCTACCGTTGGTCCCACCATCACCACCATCTGTGGAATGAATGATCGGCTCCTCGATGGTAACCATCATGCTCCACCAGCTGGAGCCTGCGTTGCCGTCTTCCACGGTCAGGTTGATGGTATAGTTTCCAGGAGCATCGTAGGTATGGGCGATGTCTCGCATGTCGACAGCGCTCATGTCCGGACTGCCATCACCGTCCATGTCCCAGACATAGGTGAAGTTCATGTCACCATCGATGTCAGTGGCTGCCGAGGCATTGCAAGTGATGGTCAGGTTCTGGTTACCAGGTATCAGGTCATCAGCATCTACGATAGTGACCGTGAACCTCGGCTCGTCCGGGTCGTCATTGACCGCGGTGACGTTTATCCAGAACGTTGTGTTGATCTGCAGGGACTCTGGGGAGCTGTCTGTGATCCACAGCTGAACTTCAGTGGTGCCATATGCGTTCGGTTTCCCAGAGATGTTGAACAGGCCGTTATCCAATTCATCGATCGTAACCAGGGACTGGTTGTGGCCTTCCAGCATGAAGGAAAGGTCGTCCCCATCCTCATCCATGACCATACCTGTGAGGTTGATGACCTTGAAAGCGTCCTCCTTCAGCTCAACATTGGAGACCGTGGATGTGAAGTATGGCGCATCGGGGGTTGGAGCCACTGTCAGATTGAACGTGGTGTTGACGATAGAGCCGTTCCCGTCACTGCAGGTGATCTCTATGATGGACCAACCTACATCCTGGCCAGTTGGTGTTCCAGAGAGGTTCGTACCGGTCAGGGTAAGCCATTCGGGTGCTCCCAGGACACCCCACTCCAGTGTGTCACCGTCTATATCCGAGCCGTTGTAGATGTTGAAGTATAGCGCGTCCTCGGTGGCTGTGGTGATGTCGGTGGTAGAGATGACTGGGGCATCGTTGGTGGGATTGACTGTGACGTTGAACCTCTGGGTGACGTTCAGGTCGTCCCCTCCTCCAGGAGCCTCGTCCTGGCCAAGGTCGGTTGCCATGACCTCGAACTCCAGGGTGCCGTACCAGTCATCCAGGACCTGGTTGAAGTTGACGTTGGTGTCTGTGATGGTGGCGAAAAGGATAGTGGGTTCTTCCTCGAACGATATGGAGTACGTGAGATTCTCGGTCCCATTATCATCGTTGAAATGAAGTGAAAGGTCTATCAAGCCCTGACCTGTAGAAGCATTATCCTCGTCCATGACCTGGTCGGTGATAGGAGTTGCAATAGTGGGAGCTAGGTTCCTGGATGCACGATCATCAGTGGTTCCACAAACGAGTATGAGCGACGCTACGACCATCAGGCTGGCAAGCAATAGAACAAGGGTCCTTTTCATGAGTATCACCCTTACGGTAGCGGGCATACTACTCAATGAGGTATTATATAAATTACGGTCCGAGAGGGCGAGTTATGGCGAACACTTGTACACCAAGATGAACGGAACAAGTCTCGAAATCTACAGGAATGAATTGATATCCGCAACAACAGAGAGCACTGGCTAGAGTGTTGTGGATATCAACCGCTCTTCATTCATTTCGGGACTTGTGGAGTGAATCTTCCTCAGAAACAGCTGGAAAGCGGGTTTCCAGGCACGCATAGAACCACTTCCACTTTCACTTACCCCTACAGTTGAATTTCATATACTCTCACACTGTCCCAGCATCATGGACGCAACACCGAAAGACACATATTGTTATAACATTATAACAACAAATATGACCGGAAAGTTCGAGGCTAAACTACGCCGCATCGGTAACTCCGTTGGTATCATCATCCCAGCTGATGTGTTGGAAGATAAACACCTTCATTTCGGAGATGTTGTCACGGTGGACATTGAGCCACCGGATTATACCGAGCGAAACAAAAGAATGAGAGCCCTTGCTGGAAAATATGCTGGAAGTGGTCCCTTCGTTCGCGATAAGGAGGACAGGGTCTTTTGATACTTGATTCCTCATATTACATCAAACTACTCAAAGATCCCACGATCATTGATGACGACCCTGATTTCTATGCGAAATTTGAGAGCGAATCCTGGATAATGAACACAGTCCAAGTCGCAGAGATCGCTCAATGGGCAATAGATTTTGGATGGGATCCGGACCTGGTAATATCCGATGCAAAGAAGGAGATCCACTTCTATCCATTGACCGAGACCCTAGCCATCAAGGGTGCCAAGATCAAAAAGGATATGCGAAACCAAGGAGCATCCAAGTTCTCCCTCATAGACGGTATCATCCTCGCAACCGCCCGCGAGACAAAGCACAAGCTCATCACATACGATTCTGATTTCGAGCTGGCCAAAGAGGCCATCGTCCTTTCCCACTGAAGCTTCAGGCAGGGAACGTCTCGACCAACTTATCCTTGACCAGGTCCATGTCCTCGAGGTAACCCTTCTGAGACTGGAGCACGGACATGATGTCCGTCACCTGTGCCATGGACGCAGCGTCCGTCTCGGAAGAACCGATAACGAGCATGGAACCCTCGGTGCATACCTTGAGCGCGGCCTTCCTGGCATTTAGCCTGGACATGGCCTGCCATGTGTCCCTGTCGAACTTGATGGCCTCGGAGTATTCATCCTCGGCAGCCTTCTTGGCAAAGCCAGCAGCGCACTCTGCCCAAGCTATGAGCTCGCCCATCTTGAACAGGATGTGCTGGTTCCTTGTGAGCCTCTGGACACGGAAGTTCTCCATGATAACCGCCAATGCCTTGAAGCCGTAGGCGCAGATGTCTGCTCCGACGTCCGGGTTCGTGGCGTGAAGGTCGTCCATCTCCTGGGCCTTCTCGACGTAGTAGGAACCGCGGGTCTTGAGATGCTCCTGCCACCTGTCCCTGCCGATGGTCATCTCCATTATCTCGGAGGTTCCCTCGTAGATCATGGTGATGCGCACGTCACGCTTGACCTTCTCCACGCGGTATTCCCTGGTGTAACCGTAACCGCCCTCGGCCTGGATCGCAGCTTCTGCTGCGCGGTTGCCTGCCTCGGTGGCCATGTACTTGGCGATGGCTCCTTCTGTGGACTGGTCGTCATCACCACTATCGATGGTGTGAGCGACCTGCTCGATGTATGCGCGGGATGCCTCGAGATCCACAGCGTGGGGGACAAGGAGCTTGTGGGTGTAACCCTGCTTCTTGTCGAGGGTGTCGCCACCCTGGACCCTGTTCTGGGAGTATTCCACAGCTTCCTTCAGGGCTGCCCAGCCTGCACCGAGGCCAAATGCTGCCACCATAAGCCTGGTGTAGCCGAACACTTCCTGTGCCTGGGTAAGTCCCTCGCCCTCGGTCTCACCGATGAGGTTCTCAAGTGGGACGTAGAC
>JANQNL010000158.1 GCA_028279585.1 Thermoplasmatota archaeon | reverse complement strand
AGTTTTACTCCGATGGAGCTTATGTCCACACGCTTATCGTGAACACCTTCTCGTCCAGCTCCCACTCCTTGGTGTGAGCACCATCCCCCGCCATCTCGTGGAGCGTAGACAGTGTCTCCTTGGTGATGTACTCCCTCTGCGCCGCCACGGTGTCCAGGATATCTCCGTCCGAGGAGGTGATGGAGAGGCTGACCTGGGTGTCGTAGTCCAGCTCCATCTCCTTGCGCATCATCTGGATCCTGCGGACAAGCTCCCGGGCAAGACCTTCCAGGACAAGCTCCTTGTCGAGCTCGGTGTCCAGGTAGATCTCCACCTCACCGACCTCCTCTGCGCCGTAGCGCGTAAGGGGCTCGTGGGCCACGGTCAGGTGGTCCATGGTGAGGTTCAGGTCGGTCTCACCGACCTTTAGAGCGTAACTTCCGCTGGACTCGATGCCTGCCAGGACATCTGCGGAGTCGAGACCACTGAACGCTTCGTCCAAGAACCTGATATCGCCTTTGAGCACTGGGCCCAGGGCCTTCTTGTTCGGGGAGAGCTTCACGGTTGTGAACTCCTCGACGTTGGTCCCGACGAAGTCCACGCTCTTCACGTTGGACTCCAGGCCGATGATCCACTGGTGTGGTTCGAGCATCGCAGAGACGTCAGCGGATGCGGAGAGAGCAAGCCTCTTGAGGGGCTGCCTGGTCTTGAGCTTGACGCGCTCGCGTGTGCGCCTGACACCCTTGACCGTCTCCTCCACCAACGCCATCTGCTTCTCCAGTTCCTCGTTGACGAGGTCCATGTTCGGCTCTGGGAAGCTGTCCACAAGGACAGAGTCCTTGCGTGATGGATCTGTGGTCAGAAGGTTCTGGTAGATCTCCTCTGACGTAAAGGTGATGTATGGACTGAACGCGATGGCGCATCCCTTGAGCACCTCGTAGAGCGTGTTCAGGGCAGAGAGCTTGTTCTCGGAAAGACCCTCTTCCCAGAATCTGTTCCTGTTGACCCTGACATACCAGTTGGACAGGTCCCTTATGACAAAGTCCGAGATGGCCTCTGCAGACTTGTGGATGTCATAGGCGTCCAGCCTGGCAACCAGGTTGTCGATGAGCTTGTTGTACCTTGACAGCAGCCATTTGTCGACCAGCTGTCGCTTGGAGACGTCGAGCTGATGCTCTGGCTTCATGGGGTCGAACGAGTCAAGGTTCGCGTAGGTGGTGAAGAAGAAGTAGCTTCCCCAGAGCGCGTTTAACGTGGGGTAGGACCTCTCTCTTACCTGACCGATGGAGAACCTCTTGTCAGCCCATGGGGCCTGCGAGAGGAAGTAGAACTTCAGAGCATCGGCACCGAGTGCGTCGATGACGTCCATTGGGGCCACGATGTTGCCCTTGTGCTTGGACATCTTCTCGCCACTATCGTCCAGGACCATGCCCACGGATATGACGTTCCTGTAGGCTGGCTTGTCGAAGACAAGAGTGGAGATCGCCAGGAGGGTGTAGAACCAACCGCGGGTCTGGTCCACACCTTCTGATATGTAGTCGTATGGGAACCTGGCCTCGAACTCTTCCTTGTTCTCGAAGGGGTAGTGGAACTGGGCAAAGGTCGACGCGCCGGAGTCATACCAGCAGTCAATTACCTCTGGGACCCTGGTCATGCTCTTTCCGCACTCAGGGCACTTGAGGTGGATATCGTCGATGTAAGGCTTGTGAGGATCGAATCCCTCTTCCTTGACCTCTTCCACGGCCATCTCACGAAGCTCTGCGTAGGAGCCGATGGCATGGAGCTTACCGCACTCCTCGTCATCGCAGCGCCAGACTGGCAGGGGGGTTCCCCAGTAGCGTTCCCTGGAGAGGGCCCAGTCCCTGATGCCGTCCAGGAAGTTACCGAACCTTCCCTTCTTCAAATGGGACGGATACCAGCTGATCTGCTCGTTGTTGGCGAGAAGCTCCTGCTGAACGTCACGCATCCTGATGAACCACGTGTCGTGGGCGTAGTAGAGCAGGGGCGTATCGCAGCGCCAGCAGAACGGGTAATCGTGAGCATACTGCATCTTGTAAAAGAGCAGGTCCCTCGACTCCAGGTCCTCGATGATGGCCTCGTCCGCGTCCTTGACGAACTTGCCTGCGAACGGGGTGACGTAGTCCTCGAACTCACCGTCCAGCTTTACAGGGTTATACATCGGCAGGTCGTATTCCATACCTGCCATGTAGTCGTCCTCTCCGAAAGCGGGGGCTGTGTGGACGATACCGGAACCGTCCTCAAGGTTGACCCAGTCTGCCAGGATGACCCTATGGATCTTCGGGTCGTTGGGCTTTCCAAAAGCGTATAGCGGCTCGTAAGCCTTTCCTTCAAGGTCTGCGCCATCGAGCTCTGCCAGTATCTCTGGCTCCTCGTTGTCGGCCTGGTCCTTGATGAGATAGAGCTTCTCCTTTGCCAGGATGTAGTTGCAGTCGCGTACCTTGGCGTGGACGTACTTCTCGTCCGGGTTGATGGCGAGGGCGAGGTTCGAGATGAGCGTCCATGGAGTTGTCGTCCATGCCAGGAAATATGTGTTCTCCAGGTCGACGCTCTTGAACTTGATGTAAATGGACATCTCCTCGACGTTCTTGTATCCCTGCGCTGTCTCGTGGGATGACAGGGCTGTCCCGCACCTTGTGCAGTATGGCAGGATCTTGTGGCCCTGGTAGAGGAGGCCTTTGTCGAAGACCTGCTTCAGGGACCACCAGACTGACTCGATGTAGTCGTTGGTGAGGGTCTTGTACGGGTTTTCCATGTCCAGCCAGAAGCCGATGCGCTCTGTCATCTCCTCCCATTCGGAGAGGTATGTGAACACGGATTCCTTGCACTTGTCGTTGAACGGTGCGATGCCGTAGGCGAGGATGTCCTCTTTGGTCTTGAAGCCAAGCTCCTTTTCGACCTGGAGCTCGACGGGTAGGCCGTGGGTGTCCCATCCGGCCTTCCTTGGCACGTGGTATCCGCGCAGGGCCTTGTACTTTAGGACGATGTCCTTAAAGGCTCTGGACTCCACGTGGTGGCTTCCTGGGTGACCATTGGCGGTTGGCGGTCCCTCGAGGAACGAGAAGACCGGCTTGTTATCAGTGTTTTCGCGGGTCGTCCGCAATATAATATTGCTACTGTCCCACAATTTTATGACGTTCTTTTCCATCTCTGGAAAGTCGGGCGTAGCGTTTACTTCTTTGAACACTGACATTCATTTTACCTCCGTTTATTGGTACCCAGTAGCTTGTTGGGCAGTCGCCTAATAGAGCTTCCATATTTAAACATTGTACAATTGTTGAGTATACATGCACAAGCACTGGCGAGCGAGCAGGCCATTACAGGCTAATCATTCCGGCCGACGGTTCGGTCGTTCCAACCACTCAGGCCGACGGTTCGGTCGTTCCAACCACTCAGGCCGACGGTTCGAATTGCCAACGTCGGTCTGAGAACCCGAGGCGAAAAATGGACCCGAAGGGTCCGTGGGGGATTCATCCCCCCGTTTTTCCCTGGGCTTTTCTCAAAAAGGCCATAACAACCCTTATACCCAGCCTCTGCAATCAGAACACAATGGCCAAGAACAACAACGGTGACGACGCCCCCCAGACAGCAGCCGCACTCACCCGGGACTACGTGGAACGCCATCCATCTGTCCGGGACGCACTACGCATGGGCATCGTCAACTACTCTGCTCTGGCCAGGATCATGGTCCAGGACACAGACGTGACCTCGGAAGAGGCTGTCATCGCAGCCCTGAGGCGACACGAGGACGATACGTCGAAGCGAACCAGACAGGATGACATCATCCAGATCCTCCAGGATAGCCGCCTCATCATGAAGACCAAGGTGTCCATCGTCAACATCAAAGGCTCCTGGGACTCGTTCAAGTCACTGGACGGCATTTTAGAGCTTCTCTCGCCTGGCCAGGGCGGCATCCAGGTCATCCAGGGCATCGGCGGCATCACCGTGATCCTCGAGGACGACCTCCTCAATGACATCCTCTCACTTGTCCGAGAAGACAGGTTGAGCAACGTCCAGTCCGGCCTGGTCCAGATCAACGTCGTCTCCCCCCAGACCATCTCCGAGACCTCTGGGGTCATGGCGTACGTTTCGGACGCTCTGAGCACCAACGGCATCAACGCTCTGGAAGTGTTCAGCTGCTACACTGACACAGTGATAGTAGTTTCAGAAGAAGACATGACCGAGGCGTTCAACGCTCTGAAGCGTTGTCTTGCAAAATAACTACGCCTCAGAGGTTCCCTCGCGGCCGTAGTCATCTTTTAGGCGAACGACATCGTCCAAGTAGCATGTGGACACTTCCAGGATCACGATGTCAGTCACGGCCTTCACACGATGAACGGCCTTGGTCTCGATGTCCACATACTCTCCCTTCTTCACCACCCAGGTCTTGTCCCCCAGGGTCATCTCCATCTCTCCAGAAAGCAGGAACATGGTCTCGCGCTTCTTCTCGTGGTACTGCAGAGAGAGTGCATGGCCAGCTGTGACCTCTATCTGTTTCACAACATACTCACCGTTGTTTATCAGGATGAGCTCCCTGCCCCAGGGCTTTTCGACCACTTCGGTGCACTCGAACATTAAGCGACCCCTCCATTTCATGTGGAGAATCTTACGTCTGGCCATAACGTTTGCACATGCAATACTACGACCTTCGACGACCCTATCACCCGGGGCCATAATAAAACTTATTACCGGCCCGGGTGTTGGACCAGCCGCTGGTGTACCCACACTGGAGGATAACGAACTTGCTTTCGATGATCATCCCGACCTACAACGAGGTGGAGAACATCCCCCTCATCATCAAACGGATCTTCAAGGTCATGGAAGCCAATGGCATCGAGGGCGAGGTCCTGGTCGTCGACGACGATTCCAAGGATGGCACGGCCGCGGCAGCCAGGAAGATGGCCAAGAAGTATCCGGTCAGGACCATCGTTAGAAAAAAGAATCGTGGCCTTTCCCCTGCTGTCATCAGAGGCTTCAAGGAGGCCAAGTATGACGTGGTAGGCGTCATCGATGCGGACCTATCGCATCCCCCAGAGGTCATTCCAGACATGCTCAACCCCATCCTCAAGGGCGAGATGGACTTCACTTTAGGCTCCAGGTACGTCGAGGGCGGTGGCATGGACAACTGGCCTCTGAAGCGGCAGATCATCTCGGGTGGCGCAACTATGATGGCCTACCCGCTGCACAAGATCAAGGACCCAATGTCCGGCTACTTCATGGTCAGGAAGTCCTTGCTCAAGGGCGTCCACCTCAATCCCAAGGGTTACAAGATCGCTCTCGAGGTCCTTGTGAAGTGCAATATCAAGCGCTACAAGGAAGTACCCATCATCTTCAAGGACCGCCAGTATGGGGAGTCCAAGCTCAACTGGAAGGAGCAGGTCAACTACCTCATTCATCTGCAGAGGTTGTACAAGCACAAGTATACCACGCTGTACCAGCTGTTCTTCTTCCTGCTCATCGGTGGTATCGGGATGGCCCCTGATATCGCTCTATTCAACCTGTTCTATCACGGGCTGCATTTCAGTAGCATGGACTACGGTCTGATCTTCACTGGCTATCAGATTGCCCACATCATCGGCTTTACTGTGGCTGTGACGCAGAACTTCTTTTTGAACAAAGCGTTCACGTTCGATGCCAAAGGCAATGCCACGATGCAGTACGTGAAGTTCTTCATCGTGGGCTTCACGGCATACGTGTTCCGGTCGATCATGATGTACGTGTTCGTGGACCAGCTGGACGTTTGGGCCACGGTGGCGCAGATCGTTGTGATCATACTGGCTGTGGCGATAAACTTCCTGGGCAGCAAGTTCTGGGCGTTCGCAGTGAAGAAGAAGTGAACCTCTACTTCTCGATGCTCTCGCCCGTGATGATATACACCAGGTCCTCAGGCCTGACCCTGAGCGCCTTGAGACCAAAGAACAGAGCCTTCTTCTTGCAGCCAGCATCCGGCTCGCCCTTCTCCTTCACAGCGAACCAGTAGCTCATCTTCAGGTCGTTGTAGAAGAACCTGGCCTGGGACGGGTCGGACTTGGTGGCCTCGATGTAACAGTACTCTCCAGCCTCGGTAAGACCCATGTCGAAGGCCATCATGCCGATCTGCATGAGGAGGAACGGATTGCCAGGCTCCTTCTTGAGGATGTTGAGCATCTCCTTGCCATCTGCATCCCCTTCTATCTTGCTCATCTCGCCTGGCTTGTTCTCCACCAGCTCTGGCTTGGCCTCGATCATCTCTTTGCACAGCTTGACGGCCTCATCGGACTCGATGTCCAGTCCCTTGAGGGTGTACTGGATGGCTTTCTCCATGACATTGTACTTGGTGGTGTCAGGATTGATCTGCTGGAGCCGCTCCAGGAACTTCATGCCTGTGTTCATGTAGCCGAACGCTAGGTCGGAGTAGATCATGGCGGCGTTGTCTGGGTCGAGCTCGGCTGCTTTGAGGTAATGCTGCTCTCCCTGTGGGACAAGGCCGTTCTGGAAGCAGAAGTCTGCATAGGTGATGACGAAGAACACGTTCTCGGGGTCCATGGCCATTGCCTGGCGGTAGAGCTGGGAGACCTCTGGCAAGGTCATCTTGGAATTTCCTACAGAGGCCTCTGCCATGCCGAAGAAACCGTATGGGTTGTCCGGGTCGAGCTGGGTAACCTTTTTGAAGTTGGTCATGGCACCCTTGTACTTTCCGTCGTGTAGCTGCTTCTGGGCTTTCTCGAGAAGTTCTTCGACCTCGGACATAGGAATTCACCTGTCGGGTCATTGAACCATGTCTCGGTTCATATATCTTACTGAAAGATTAGGCAGCCAATGCAGGGTTCAATGAACCGAGCGCGCGCGACATCGCTGTGGATCGACGGTCTGGCGCGGCTGCGCTTGGATGTTTGGTCGCTACATGATACACCCTATCATCCAAGCGCGCAGTGAGCTGCAAAGCAGCTTGCTGCAGCGTCCTGAAGTTCTAACGACTTGTGTTCTGACGTGAAGAACTTACAGGATTGGAAGCACTTTCGATAATGGGACGCTGGGTCTCGTGTGGAGGATGGGCATGGGCCAGGGGTCGGCTTGACGGATGCAACTAAGGGCAAGTCTCATCTTGGAGACAGGAAGAACGGTTGTCCAGACCGCTGCTACCATAGCTACAGCTGGTCTGGACAATTTCTTGGGGTTAGTCTCCAAGATGAGACTTACTCGTAACCACGCTTGTCGTCACTGAGGTGTTGGTCCCAGTAATTGTAAGGTGAGTTCGCATCCTTCTGCGCTGAGCTCACATCCCGAGCCATGCCCATCTGGTAGGAACCATACCGCTCCTTTATCTGCTGCTCCGCGGTCCTGTTCCGGGCCTCTGCTTCCTTGATGTGCTCCTTTGTGATCGCCTTGGCGTTCTCCATGATAGCGATATCACCAGCAGAGCGGATCAGGCCACCGAGCTCGCGTAACCGGAGGGAAAGCGCCTTCTTGGCACCGTCCAGCTCCTGGGCACGCTTACCAGCAACCTTGATGACCTCCATCACTCCAGAGTGGTCCAGGTGCGGTATGCGCCCGTCCATAGCTATCTCCTGGGCCATGAACTGGCATAGCTTGACCTTGTTATCGGCAGTGTCTGGCATGGTGGTCTCCATGAGCACCTCATAGCCAGAACCTACGATACGAGACCTAAGCGGAGAAATGATGTGGTGAAGGTCCTGGATGTTGCAGGCTCCTACGAAGATGAAGTCGCAGGGGACCTCCTCAACACGAACGGAAGCTCCGGCTGACTGGGGGTTCCGGCCGGCGATAGGGAAGATCTTATCCTGCATGGCCGTAAGGATGTTCCTCTGCAGGTTCCCAAGCGTTGGAAGCTCGTCCAGATACAGAACGCCCTCGTGCGCCTCGTGGATGGCTCCTGCGATAACACGCTCGTAAGGTGCCGTCCCGAGCTTCTCATGCCCTCCGTAGGGGTCATGCCTCACATCACCCAGAAGTTCTGTCTCCGAGGCTCCTGTGGCCATTACAAAGGGTTTCCTGTCGAGCTTGACCAGGGTCTTCTTGGGAGACTTATGTTCGAGCTCCCTACGTTTCTCCAGGGCTTCCTCGTCCAGAACACGGATCTTCCGGTCTCCCTCGACCTCGTAGACCACCACTTCCTCCTTTCCGTTCTTCACCCGTGTGGTCTTGACCTGCTTCTTGTCGCCGCCCATCTGGCCCATGGTCATCTTCACAATACCACCCAGATCAGCGATGAGGTCACCGAAGGGCTGGTTGGCAACGACCTGTTTCTGGTCGTCCCCTCCTTTCATGGTATTGCAGTAGGGACACTGGACTTCGGAAGGTGGAGAGTGGGTTCCGCACTTCTTACACCTGAACCCGAGTCTCTCCGAGATATTATCTGGAGCATCTATGGAACTGATGATCTCACCCATGGCCTCCTTACTGGACTCCCTCTCCTTGAGGATCTCCTCCTCGGACTTGACGTCTATGAAGGGCCGTTCAGGATACTCTGGGTTGTGTATGACCTGGACCTCGTGAGTGGGCCTAGGAATATGGAACGATATAGCCTGGGCGATCATGGACTTGCCAGTACCAGGTGGACCGACCAACAACAGATGCCGTCTCTGCGTAGCAGCGATCAACGATAGCTGGATAGCTTCGTCCTGACCGATAACACGCTTGAGAGGGTCTCTGGGTATGACTATCTGTTCCGTCGTTTTAAGCGAACGCAGGCTGAAACCCTCTAACGGGTCCAGCATCTTGGGCTTCCTAGATGCTATGAATATCCCCCCTTGGAAGGGACCGGGCCTACTCGAGGTCGGTCTTGGAATAGATCTTGATGTCGGCCGGAGCCTTGGTGATGTTGCCCATCTTCACACCGACGATGGTCTTTATCCCATTGGATGCTGCAATGTCCAGTATCCTCTGGGAGATGATGCCATCGAAGATGACGGTCTCGATAGGCTGTGGAGGCTCTGAAAGCGTGTCTGCAAGGTTCCTAACGGCCACGGAGTCAACGTCCTCACCGTTTGGACCGATGAGCTTGGCCTTCAGTGTGCCAGAGAGCTCTGCGAGGTTGTCCTTGTATCCCTGCTGCTCTGGGTTGAGGTTCGACTTTGGTGGTGGTGGTGGGGTCTCCTTCTTCTGGTTCTGCTGCTTGCCCCTACCGCGCTTGTTGCCGCCCTTCTTGCCGTTCTTGTCATACTTCTTTCCACCGTAGTCCTTGTAGCCAGAGCCTACGGAGTACTGCTCTGCGAACTGATCGGAGTCGATCTTGTTGCGCAGTGCCTTGACTATCTGCTTCTGGGTGAGCTCTTCCACCTCATAGCCCCTGGGGGCCCTGGCGATGTGGTCGATCTCTGTGACCTGCATGAGCTCGCGAACGATGAGCTCGCCTCCCCGGTCGCCGTCAACAAAGGCTGTGACGACCTTCTTCTGGGAAAGCTCCACGATGGTCTTGGGGACGTTGGTCCCACCGACCGCCACGCAGTTCTTGATACCGTACTTGAGCAGATTGATGACGTCAGAGCGTCCTTCCACCACAATGATGGCGTCAGATGACTCCACATTTGGGCCTGCTGGGCACTTGTCGTCGCCGTAGAGGACTATCTCCTCCACCTGGACGGCCTGCCTTACAGACTCTGCGATGTCCAGACCTGCGGTCTTTGACTTGCTCATGATGTCGTGAAGGATCTCTTTGGACCTGTCGATGATCTTCTGCTTCCTCTCTGCGCGCACGTCCTCCACGGATACGAGGTGGATCTTGGCCTTGCAAGGTCCTACCCTGTCAATGGTCTCCAGTGACGCTGCGAGAATGGCAGTCTCAACCTGGTCCAGGCTCGAGGGGATAAGGATCTCTCCCTCGGACTTGCCCTTGTTCGACTTCATGTCGACCTCAATCCTGCCCATCCTTCCGGTCTTCTGCAGGTCCCTGAGGTCCAGTTCTTCTCCTATCAGTCCTTCTGTCTGGCCAAAGATAGCTCCAACGACATCGGGCTTCTCCACGATGCCGTCGGCCTGTATCCGGGCCTTGATGAGATATTTTATAGTTGAAGGGTCGAGGTTCATGATGATTCTCTCCTTTGGATGATACCCTCGGTTATAGAATGAGTGGACAGATATGGTCCTGGCCTAGGTCATATGGCCTATGGGTTATCCCATCCCTGAGACAACTTTGCTTTTCCGCCGCCACCGCCCCAATGATGATATGATCTTGATGACGTGAATGTAATGGGTCACGGGACAGCGTAGGTGTCCCGCATACATCAGGTTCCACATCTATCTTCATTCAGATTGAGGATAGTCAAAACTCGCGATATCGGATGCTTTATATATACCTTGTCGTGGAACAAGTGCGAATCCTACGACTAATAGTATAAATATAGGCATTAGAAGAGCTTAGACCCTCGCTGAACACATCTTGGGTATTGGCGGCATAGACGAGCTCGCTACACAAGCTCTGAAAAAGGGGGAAAGGTGTCGATATCAGGAACATCTTGCTTATTTTCCATTATTCCTGATATCGATTTTTCAATGTTATTTTTCAGAGCTTTGCTCCGCTCCTCGTAAAAGAACAAAATAAAAAAAATAGGCCCGGGGCGCCCTTGCGAGCGCCCCAGTTGTTTTTGGTCTACCCTATCAGATAGGACCGAACAGGTCATCCTCTTCGCCAGCACCCTCGGCCGGAGGCTGTCCGGCTGGTGGGGCGCCTTCTGCTGGAGGTGCGGCAGCCGCTGCTGGGTCTGTTGGTGGGAGCTGTTCTGGAGCTGCGCCCTCGACCTCAGGCATCGGCTGTGGCTGGTCCATCGGCACAGGCTGTTCCTGGCCGATCTCTGCCATTGGGTCCACCTGCTGGTCTGCTGGTGGGGCTGCGTATGGGTCAACCACTCCGTCAGGGCCTGCTGGTGCAGCGTATGGATCGGCTGCAATGCCGTCCTCGACAGGTTGTGGCTGGTCCATAGGCTGTGGCTGTGCTCCACCTTCGGTGGTTCCCTCTGCAGGGACATCATAGGCGGACATGCCAGCATCGCCCTCACCCTCGGCTGGTGTCTCATCTGCGGGCTTCTTCTTGCCGCCCTTGAGAATGAAGAACACCACAACACCGATGATGACTATCAGGAACACGACAGCGACGACGACGAACACAACGATGTAGATCATATATTCTGCGTCCTCACTGCCACCACCTCCGCCTCCGCCGCCACCGGATGGTGCAACGGAAACTGTGACGGTCGCCTGCTCCTCATACGTGCCATCCCTGACCTTCATGGTCACGGTGTAGCCGGCCTCGTTCTCGGTAGAATAGGTCTTCTTTGTGGACTGACCGATAGCACCCTCGCCATCGGCTGGGGTCATAGATGAGTCCCACCAAAGACCATCGGATGCGTCGAAGTCCCAGTAATACTCAAGTTCAGATGGGGACTTCGCATCGTCCTCTGCATAGCCCTCGAACGTGATCTCGGTGCTGACCTCGATATCTGTGTCAGGCGTCATGGTGATGTCCAGGTTGAACGGTTTGACGTTGCCTGTCCTTGTAGTAACGTTCAACTCGGCAGAGACAGCACCAAAGTTGCCAGCATCGTCAAGGCAGACGATGGTGACCAGGTATTCAGTGCCCTCATACATCACAGTGATGTTGAGCTCGCTCTGGGTGATATCAAGGACGATTTTCTCGTTCTCGGACTGGCCGTCTATCCAGTATGTGATCAGATACTGATCGAAGTCTGGAAGGGCCGATGCGGTGAACGGTGTCCACTCGACGATGAACCATGTGTCACCGTATTCTCCGATCGCGAAGCCCTCGACCGCGTCTGGACCGGTGTCATCAGTATTGTTGATGGGCTCCACCATGAAGAAGTTGTTCTCGGCAGAGATGGCGGTGTTCACAACACCGTTCCAGCTCTCCAAGGCAACAACGCCATAGTAAAGCTGACCGTTGACAAGTGGTGCACCATCGAACTCGGTGATGACCGTGGAACCCTTTGTCCTTGTAGCTATCTGTGAAACAAGGGTCATGTCATCGGTCGTATGGTTACCTGGGTCCACCTCGGTCTCTGACATGTAGATGTTGTAGAAACCGAACTTGTTGTTGTTGTAGACGTCCCAGGTGACGGTGATAGCACCGCCGCCGTCATTTGCCTTGTCGCCAGCGGAGACGCCGGTCACAAGGGAAAGGACCTCTGAATCGGTCGTGTCCTTTGGATAGACCGGACCATCCCACATGTCTGCTGTGATGGTGAGGTTCTCCTGATTGTTGAAGCTCATTGCGGTCACTGCGAAGTAATACTTCTGACCCTCGTTAAGCGGACTGCCACCGGATGTGTTGACAGTGTAGGTTCCCGTTGTCTTGGTATCGACCATGACCTCATAGTCCATTGGGTTCAAGGTGGTGAACGCAGATGTGGACACATAGATCTTGTATGCGTCGAAGTCTGCGAAGTCCACCGTGTCCCATGTAACTATGATGGTATCTGAATCGGCCGGGTTATCCTCGGCGGTCACACCAGTGACCACTGCTGGGATGTCCGCACCGTTGTCGAGACAGCGGACAGGTCCGGCTGTGACATCGAGCTGAACATCCTCGTTGCCAGCCAGGTCGATGGCTGTAACACCGAAGTAGTAATACTCGCCGTTGGTGAGACCGGTGACGTTTATCTCGGTCTCCTCCTGGTAGTTGACCTCGACGTCTGCGGTCATTCCAGTGACGTTGTCGAACTCTTCTGTGTCATAGTAGATGTTGTAATGAGAGAACTTGGTCTCTGTGGAAACATCCCATGTAAGTGTGATCTTTCCACCATCGTCATCTGGGGCATCGTATGCGTCGATGTAGCTTATCCTGGTAGGAGCAACATGGTCTGGGAGCATGTAGGGCTGGACAGATATCGGGTCAGATATCGGGGCCCAGTTCCACTTCTCGTCACGGACCATGGCTGCGAAGTAGTATGTCTCACCTGGATTGAGGTCCTTGTAGACTATGACCATCTCATCTCCTGCGGTTCCTGGGGGTTGGGACAGGTACCACTCGGAGTAGGCCAGGGACTGCTTATTATTGTTCTCGAGCTTCGTATCGATGAGCTCGTGAGTGTCCCAATTCGCAAGGTTGACCTCCGTGGAGTTGCTCCACTTGATGGCAAGCCATGTGCAGTCGCCAGTGGATGTCATCATGGCGTCATCGGCTGGCCAGGTAAAGCGAAGCTCAATGGCATACTCGTAGCTGGTCGTATTGAGGTATGCTGTGTGATTGTGCAGGTTGACCTGCGCAGGAGCCACACCATCTATCTCCAAGACGTCGTAGACCATTGGGGACAGCTGTGCTGCCATATCACCAGTGGCTGCTGCGAACTCGAACTGGAAGGAGTGCAGGCCGTGTGGGAAGGTGCCAGTGTACTCATAGTCGTGTCCTGCCCTGTAGTCTGGGGTACCAGCGACAGCGGTCAATGTGAACGGACTGCCAGAGATCTCGGCCATGGTCTCGTTGTAGACATGGACCAGAGAGGATGCTGGAGCGTCCTCCTCGTTATCCGCATAGGTCGCTGTGATGGTGATGGTCGTGCTCTCGTTGCCGGATGCAGGTGCTGCTGGTGCGACATCGTATGAGATGACTGGCACCATGTTGACCTGGGAAAGGTATGCCTTTCCGCCACCGGCTGCTGGAGCGCCGATCAGTAGCATGTCGGTGTTCGCTGCAGTTGACTTACCAGCACCGCACAGGGAGGCACCACAGTAATCGTCTGCGGACTCACCGATGAACATCGCGTCGGCTGTTGCCGCATCGACGTTGGCACCGCTCAATGGTGTGTAGAACACGTAAGCAGTTCCGTTGGCATTTGCTGATGGCGCGCCGACGGCCACATCCTCTGTTCCCTGTCCGTCTATGTTACCGGCCCAGGACACAGAGTAACCGAACTTGTCACCCGCATTGGCTGCCATGATTGTATGGTCCACAGAGCCGCCAGAGGAGAGGTTGAGAAGGCTGCCTGCGCTTCCGATAGTATTATCGAAGAAGATGTAGGCGTTACCGCCGCTTCCAGACCTTGGGGCACCGACGATGAGCTCCTCACCAGGTGAGCCGCCCATGTTGGTCAGGTTGGATACGTCCCAACCGAACCTTGCACCGCCCATTGGGCCATAGATCTTAAGGTCGAACATATCAGCAGACATTGGGTTTGGCAGACCAGACACGTAATGTGGCCTGGCAGCCTGATAGTAGACCGCGCCTGCATTGTCAATGTTCGTTGGGCTGTTCGGCACATCGAAGAACGGTGCGCCGACAATGAGGTCAGGGAACTGGTCCGCTGATATGACACCAGCTGCAAGTGAGTAACCGAACCTGTCACCGGCATTTGCACCAGTGAGGTTCCAGTTGCACACAGTGGATGCAAGCGTTGCACCGATACCGGTCCTTGCCCTCTCCACAGAGCTGTAGATGAAGACAGCACCAGCATCTGTTGCCGCCACATCGTCCAGAGGAGCGCCGATGGCGATATCCATGTACTGGGTGTCAGAGGTGAAGTCCCCGATACCACAGACGGATGTACCGAACCTGGACCCGGATGGGCCAGTGAAGGTCACGTCCACGGTTGCTTCAGGGGTTCCTGAACCATAGTAAAGGTATGCCCTATCTTCTCCTGGAGCTCCGATGATAACATCATCGAAGTTGTCACCATTGATGTCCTGTGCCCAGTCCACAGAGGCTCCGAACTCGGACCCTTGTGTGAACGTGAGGTCAGGAGTTGCTGCGTTCAGATTTGCCACAGGGCCCAGGAAGAGATATGCTGAATTCTCTCCAGGAGCGCCTACGACCACATCAGGAATGTTATCGCCGTTAAAGTCACCGGCGTATGTAACGTTCCAACCATATTTCGCAGTTCCAGTACTGTTCGAGCCTGCTGCAATAGCGTACATGTTGTCCGCTGCGTAGGCCACGCCTACGATGGATGACATCGCAAGCAGAAGAACAGAGACCAAAACCACGGTCTTGATTCCAACCCTCGCTAAAACCATTTGAACACCTTTGTGTGTGTTTTTTGACCGCTATTTCCCTTCTCGTCAGGAACTTGGTCGGTGATCCTGTCGATGGATGCAACACCTAGATAGCATCCACTATATTGGGATAGCCAAGTCATATTAACCACTTAATATAAAGGTTTCTCCATGGTATACCCAGCGCTGGTCCAGCATGGGGCATGAAAAATATTTATCCAAGTGCCGTGTTGAGGTGGCGGTGTCGAAATGACCGACGACTATGAGGGATACTCAGGTCCCGCCAAGCAGAAGCTGGTGGAGAACAATACCAGGGTCTGGGCAGACGTGGAGATAGACACGGTCCAGGGCCCGTTCAGAGGTATCATACTGCCAAGGTCTGCAGGCGATGACAACCACATCGTCCTGAAGCTTTTCACAGGCTACAATGTTGGAATAGCTGCAGAGTCAATCAAGACCATCAAGGAACTGGGTTACAAAAAGGCCAATTACAAGATCCCAGAAAAGGAGTTCCCGTTCGACCCGGTCAAGCCTAACGTCACCCTCCTCGGCACCGGAGGCACCATCGCTTCAAGGCTGGACTACAGGACCGGAGCGGTCATCCCGGCCTTCTCCCCAGGTGAGCTCTACGGAGCGGTCCCAGAACTTGCAG
>JANQNL010000196.1 GCA_028279585.1 Thermoplasmatota archaeon | reverse complement strand
GGTGATCAATGTGGTGGAGCCCGGAGTGTACGAGGTCAATCTCGAGAAACTCCTAGAGGATTCACCCATCATCATCAACAAGGACGGGAGCTACATGGTGTATCTTCCCTCCATTTTCAGAAAACGTAAGAAAAAGCCGAGATAATAGAATTTCTTCGGAAATCACCCTTTACCGCTGTTCAATGACAATCAACCGTCGGTCAATTTAGGTCCTGTTTTGCATCGATGCAGTCCCAAAGTCTATAAATAGTATGAATGCGTATACGCCCGCACCATGTTACACCTGACCCATCGGTCTCGTGTACGTGTGGAGGACCAAACATGAAAGAATCGAGAAAGATTTTTCTAGCACTATTGCTGGCGCTCGTTTTCATCGTGCCGCCGGCTAACATGCTGCAGTACGATTCGTCCGATGGGATTACCATTGATTCTACGGACGGATCAGGGTTGACAAACGAACAGGAGGTGGATGAGACCAATGAAGTGGAATTGTCCACAGAACTACGGGAAGATGACCTCGATGTGAACGTTGAGGGTGACCGAAGCAGCAAGAAGTTCCTTGATGCCTTCAAGCTGAACTTCGCTCCGTTCGATCCGGAAGATGGTGACATCGTAGACTGTACGGGTACGGTGCACAACTTCGGGAACGAACGGCAGATCGCCTACAACGTGAACGTGGAGTTCTGGAATGGTGACGAGTTCATCGGAACCGATACCATCCCCGAGATCCAGCCGGGTGAGAACGGTACGGCCACCGTGGAATGGAAGGCCCGGTACGGTTCCCACATGATGAGGATCATCGCGGACCCGGATGGGAGTGACGGCGGACCGGACGATTACGAGGTGCAGCTCAATGTGACACGCTCGACGTATTCCCCGGTCCTTGACCTGAAGTACAACTCGTCCTGGATCAAGAACTCGAACAGCAACGTGTACTACATCAAGCTCATCAACCAGGGTACGAGCAGTGACACCTTCGATCTCACCACCTCGATCACGAAATATGGGATGAACCCATCGGGCTGGAACATCCAGCTGGACAGGGACGAGATCTATCTCGAAGGCGGGAAGAGCACGTATGTGGAACTCAGTGTGGAGTACGCACAGCTCACCCCGGATTACACCGCTGAGGCGGTGGTGAAGGTAACGGCACAGAGCCAGGGAGATTCCAGCAGGGACTTCTCCTTATACACCACCACCAACGTCATCCATGACACACCTATCCTCTATGTGGACGACGATGGCCAGCATGCGGACCAGCCCAGGATGTCATACAGTGTGATAGGTGGGCAGTACGGGCCGGAGACCGATGAGATCAATCTCGCAGCGCTTGAGGTGAATTATGCCGGAATGTACCACCATGTCGAACTCGAGGCCGATACCACGTACTCGGGTCCACCTTCCAACCAGGGAGCAAGTGGTCCACCGTACGACCCGTCGTCCGGATTGAGCCCCTATCTGGATCCTGATGGAAATCGTATTTACCTCTCCAACTATGACATCGTGATCTGGGATACCGGGTACATCGAGACCCTCACGGCAAGCGGTTCGGCGTATGATAGGAGCAGCGAGACCCATACATGGTATGACCAGACCGAACTCATGGAGTACATGGACAATGGCGGGTGTTTCATCTGGATCAGCAACAAGGGTGTCGAGTATCATGACGAGACCGCCGGAACCTTTTCCAATCCTCTCTACACCGATTACTTCAATGTCGAGCGCTGTGTCCAGCAGGGAGGTCTTCAGTACAGGATCGTGGGTGTGACCCAGCATCCTGTGGGCAGAGGTGTGGATGCAGAGAACACCTTCATCTATTCGGTGGCCGGTGACCGATCGGATTCCATCTGGCCCAAGGAAGGGACCGAGGGCATCTATTATTCCGGTACCTCCTACACCACCACAGGGTACGAACGCCCCCACCAAAGTTCATCCGAGCAGAGGTACAAGGCAATACTCCAGACCACCCGCTGGGCTAGCATGGGCGGGAGCTACTGGCATTACTACAACGACGAATCACCCATGCGGGTGAAGGCCGTATCTCAGTCCATGGACTGGCTCGGGGTCCCCCAGAGGATCGCTGGTGAGTTCGATCTCGCCATCGAGGGCATCGAAAGCCCGTATGGAGAGATCGTGGAACCGGATGCCATCATACCACTGGAAGTGAAGATCAAGAACACAGGACACAAGGATATCACATCCTCATTCGACGTCATCTTCAAGGTGAAGGACATCGATGATAATGACCGGGTCGTTTTCCAGAGGACGGAATCCGTGGATGACGATCTCAACAGCAGTGCCGAGATCATCGTTTCCACCATGTGGAACAACGGCAGACCCGAGGAAGGAGGACACTACAACGTCACCTTCGAGATATCCTTCGCAAATGACGAATATGAAGACAACAATGAAGCCTATACCGTCCAGGAGGGCAGGGATTTCAAGGACATCATGATCGAGACAGGGAATTACGAGAAATCCACGTTCTACTGGAACTCCACCCGAATCGGTGATCCAACAGAGGTCTGGACCGTTGTGCGTAACAACGGATCCGCTGTGGCAGATTTCGAGGTGGACCTTGTGATCATGAGCCCGCTGGATACCGAGGTGTTCTCAAAGACCCGGACCATCGAGGACCTTGCCCCCGGCCGGGAGGTACGGGTCTCGTGGATCTGGGAACCGAGAAATCCGGGGGGATATCTTACCAACTGGCATTTCGGGGTGAACAACCGGGCTCATCGCGATCAGTATGAATGTACCTTCACGGTCCGTTATGCCGATGATGAATACCTCGACAACAACGAGAAAGGAATAGGTACTGAACAGGCGCACGGCATCGTGGTCATGGGATTCTGTGACTTGTCCGAACCGCGTCTCATGGCAGAGGACTGGTACAAGATGGACCTTTCGGGTCACGATGATCACGGGAATGAATACGAGCAGACGCCTATCCATCTGCAATCAAATTCCTATGTCAGTCCCATCCACGCATGGAACTGCGGATATGGGGACGAGGATGGCACGCTCTCCACCATCGAGGAAGGATGGTCCACCGTTGCGGTCTCACCCAAGATCGATCTCACCAACTACACCGAGGCCATCAGCAATTGGCTGTATGGAGGTCTGTCTGGAGCCGGAACGTTCTACTGGGAAGCATCCAGGGACTACGACGGGAACCCGGACCACATCGAGGATGCTACATGGAGCAACCTCCAGACCACCAGTGGGGGAGGTGGCAACAATCCCTACGCATACTGGATCGGCACAGGAGGAGACACCAGTATCAATGACTATGTTGGAGAAGAGATCTACACCCGTCTCAGGTTCGTTTCCGATTCGGACGGTGGGACCTGTGGTCCGTTCATCGACGAGATTGCCATTTCAGGTCTCGTGAACCAGTACAACTCCAATGACCTCGGTGTCACCATGGTCACCATCGATCCCATAATCGCAGAGAAGGAGAACGGCAGGGACATCTATGTGACCGTGGAGAACTTCGGGGAGAACAAGACCAATTCGGATGGACGACCGAACTTCAAGGTACAGGTCCGCATCGAGGATGAGGGCGGAGAGGAAGTGTACAATGAAATGAAGTACGTGAACGATGTCCTCTCCATCGGAGACACGGTTGTCGTTGAATATACAGGCGACAGCGGAAAGGATTGGCTGCCCGAGGAGAATGGACTATATTCCATCTATGCCACGTCGATCTGGGAACACAACAGTGAGAACATCGACGAGAATCCCAACAACGATCTCATGATGATCGACGGATTGGTCCAGAAGGATTTCTTCACCGACGACATGGAGGCCGGAGCAGGTGATTGGAAGGTGGACAACGGTGAGGAGGATGTCGGTTGGGAGCTGGGTATGCCAGACGCGCTGGGTAGCCCAACGGCCCACAGCGGTGACAACTGCTGGGCAACGAATCTCTATGGCCACTATCCGAACCTCAATGATCGTTCCATCACCCTGGAGCATTACGTGGACCTCAGGACCGCAATGGATCCGGTGTTCAGTTTCTGGCATTGGCTCGAGATCGAGGCTCATGATTACGACACAGCCTTTGTCGAGGCAAAGAAGGCATCGGACAGTAAATGGACCACCCTCTGGGAGAACCCGAGTCCTGAACGTCAGGGAGTCCCCTACCGCACCAACGGATGGCGTGTCGTCACCGTGGAATTGGATGAGTTCGCCTACAACGAGGTGTATGTCCGATTCAGACTGCAGACCGACGGGGATGTGGACTATTTCGGCTGGTACATAGACGATGTTGCCATCGGGGGTACGACACCGCCGCAGCACGATGCGCGTATGGTATCCATCGAGTATCCTGCCGAGGACGAGTACATCCCGCCAAGCGAGACCATCGAGATCGAGGCTCGTGTCATGAACGTAGGTTTGAACGAGGAGGTCATCCCGGTGAAGGCGAAGGCCATTCGCCAGGGGGGTACCCAGATAACGTATGACCTCGGGGAGACCAGCACCGGTGTGCTTGCTCCCGGAGAGAGCGAGATCGTGAAGTTCGAATGGCAGCTCCCGGTGGGTACCTATCGCTACAAGATCGAGCTCATGACCGAGCTGGACAGTGACGGGAATCCCGAGAACGATCTCATCGAACGCTACATCTGGGCACAGAAAGTGTACGACATCGCCATCATGAGCCTGTACGCTGACCCCATGGTGCAGGATGTGGCGAGAACGAGGACCGTGGTTGCCGAAGTGAAGAACATCGGGAACGTCCTCCTGGATGGGAACGTAGAGGTGACCTTCGAGGCATGGTTCGAGGGGAACATGGTGGATGAGTACACTACAACTGTTACAATCGCCAGGGACGAGATCATCGAAGCGACATGGGAATGGCAGTCCTTCGAGTACGGTGAGTACGAGGTCAAGGCCACGGGTGTGATAACCGATGAGGATGAGGACAGCACCTTTGACAATACCATGATGATCACCGGGATCATAACCGTGGAGACCATCTTCTCGGATACCCGTGAGGAAGGGGACAGCCCTGCTTATCTGAACCGTGATCTGAACGAGTTCATGGTCTGGGATCATGTGGCGAAGGGAGTTACCTTCTGGGGCGGTGACAACGAAACCGAAGAGAACGTTCCGGGCTGGCATGTGGTGAATACCGGTCACTTCTCACGCCAGTCGTGGTACGGCGGTATTCCGTCCCGCGGTCGCTACGGCAACAACATGAAGGCAGTCATCGTATCTGAGGCGCTGAACCTCGAGGATTATACGAACGTCCATTTGTCCTTCTTCACCAAGTATGTGATCGAGGGAAGACAGTATGATTACGTGGACATCTCCATTTCCAACGATGCGGATGACGACGATTCCTGGGAGCGGCTCGTGAAGTTCCCTGAGGATCACCAGAGCCATGATTCCTCCCGTGAGGTGGGGAACCAGTACGGCTGGCTTCACAAGGATGTGATCATTCCGGATATCTACCTCCAAGATACCTTCTACCTGAAGATCCTCATGAGGACGGATAACGGTATCACCTACAGCGGTGTCTGGATCGATGACATCACCATCTACGGGAAGACCACTGGGAATCACGCCCCGGTATCCCGATTCCGTGCGAACCATGACGGAGAGAACGAATCCTACAGCAGGAACGTGGTTCTGAACCCGCCTGTAGACCTGTTCGAGATCAAGGGGAACTACGCTTTCAATAACCTGCCGAAACCCGTGGGGAATAAGCAGGGCGGTATCCAGCTGGGTATGGAGATCGAGTTCAACGCGGATTACAGCTTCGATCCCGACGCAGGGGATGACGACATCTCCTATCGCTGGGACTTCGGGGACGGGACCACGGAGAACGGTAGACGGGTCACCCACACTTACGAGGGTGACCTGCCACTTGAGGGTTACTTCATCGTGACCCTGAAGACCGTGGATGATGCTGGTGATTTCAATGAGGATACCATGATCGTCTGGATCGGGAACAAGGCCCCGGAGGCTGACTTCTTCGTCACATCATTCTACGATACCGCCACCGCCATCG
>JANQNL010000143.1 GCA_028279585.1 Thermoplasmatota archaeon | reverse complement strand
AGAGGAAGAAGAGGAAGAAGAGGAAGAAGAGGAAGAGGAGCTCGAGACAGATGAGGACGGAAGGGTCAAGATCGACGAGGGCAACCTTTACATCCACGTCGGCCGCAACGCCCCTGGTTTCACAACCCTCGCTCTGCTTTCCGCTGGCGCTGTTGGTATCATCGGCCTTGCAGCAGTCGGACTCAGGAAGAGGTTCTAAAGAACTAGGTTAAGATCACACGTGTCCCGAACGGGACGAAAGAACGTGACCCAATACCCCGCGGGCGGGAGGCCCCCACCTTTCCCGCCCATTCTTTTCTTTTATAACATTTTCATATCCAACTTTTCCATATTCTACCATTTTCACATCAACTTAACCGATCGTATATGATAACAGTCCATTATCAGGATGTTACCGATCGTGCATCTTTCCTTGTTTTCACACATGAGAAGGCCTTGAATCCGCCTTTAGAACCACCCAATCGTGGTTTTTGAAGTACAATATCTGTACAGTTTCCGATTGTATAAATCAAAATATTTCACAATATCGAAATGTCAGATTAACAGGTGTTAATTCTAACGGATATATGTCCAATTAAGTGTGTCATAGATAACACTTATATGTCTAGTTCCGGGATTGAGTTGTTGCAGGGGCCGAAACAATGTCCATCGATAAGGAAACAAAGTGTGTTGCTGAGAAGTCTGCAGATTATACTACTTTCATGTATACGCTCGACTTCGCTGACGACACAGAGATCTACGAGTGCTAAAGGCTCGTAAGCTCGAATTTAGTTGCAATTCCGTAAGATAGCAATGCCTATACCTGCCCTGCTGCCAACTTCTCTTTCACTTGTTCAAGAAGAGCTCGAGCTTTGTCAATATCCCACTCGTCCGAGCCTCCTCCAGCTGAGGTTGGTCCACCACCACCTTTTCCCCCAAGCTCTCTGAACAGCTCTCCCATGATCTGTCCGACGTTGATGTCCAGACCTTGTGAGGCTGCTGCTATGACATTGACCCCACCGCCAGGATTGACGGTTGCGAACACCACCATCTTACCGGTCTCCTTCTTCGTCAAGCCCATGGCCTTTTTGGATAACCACTTCTGGCTGACACCTTGGAAGACCTCAGCGTAAAGATCAAGTTCCCCAACGTTCACAGGCTCCAAGGCCTCGAACTTGGACTCGTTGAGGTCATGGATGATAGGATCTAGCAAAGCTTCCCTTCCAAGCCTGACCGGAAGGATCTCACCGATCTTGTCCACAGAGGTATCGAGCTTCACTGCAGTATCAACGGTGATGACGTTGGACTCTGCCAGGAAATCGATAGCAGGTTCACCCACAAGGAAATGGATCGATGTGGAGTCACCCCTTTTATGTACCTGGGTAATGGCCACAGCCTTGAGGTCCTTTGTGTTCATGGCATGCACACCAGTGCAAGCAGACCGATCGAAATCACATATGGAAACTATCCGGACAGGACCCTCAGGTAGAACGTTCCATTTGGCTCTCACATCCCCCCAGGACATGGCCTCCTTCTTAGAATATTCCTTAGAAGATATATCTAAGGCCTGTGAGATGAGCAGGTTCACCTTCTGCAAGGCCTTTTTGACCGTCTCCATCTCCATGTGGCCATTGATGATCACCATGTTCTCTGGAGGATTTATGTTGACCTTTCCTACGGATAGGCTTGGGTCCAGACGAACAAGGTTTCCTGCGAGCATATGCTCCGCGGTATGGCCACAAGTGGTCTTCCTCCGCCAGTCTGCATCGACCTGACCCTTGACCGTCTGGCCGACCGCGAAGCTTCCCTCGACCGAGTGCCAAATACCACGCTCGTCCTTGCGAAGGCTAGAGACCTCCACACCATCGATGGTGCCCTTGTCTGCTATCTGGCCCCCACCTCCAGGATAGAACGCGGTCTTGTCCAGTAGAAGTTCTCTACCTTCGATGTCCAAGATATTGGCCTCGAACTCGAAAAGTCCCCTGTCCTCATAGTAAAGGAGCTCGGTCATGGTCACCGGAACGTCGAACCATGCTATAACCGATTGGATAAGGGTTTAATACAGACCCATCGTTACGGGACCGGGGGAAACACCTATGGCCGTGAGCATCACGAAATCAAAGATAATCTGTACGCTTGGACCTGCTACCTGCGAGCCAGAGCAGATAAGGGCCCTGGCGGACATTGGTATGGACTGTGCAAGGATCAATTATTCACATGGAACTCTCGAATACAAGGCAGAGCTGTTCCACAAGGTCAGGGAAGTTGCACCAGAGGTATCCATCCTTTGCGACATCCAGGGACCAAAGATAAGGATAGGCAGGGTCAAGGAGGGCGGTGTCGTCCTTCAGGCCGGAAAGACGATCGTAGTAACGACCGAGGACATCGAGGGTGATGAGAACAAGGTCCAGGTCAACTATGAAAAGCTTCCACAGGAGATCCAGCCTGGTGAGTACATCTTCATCAATGATGGCATCGTCTGCCTCAAGGCACAGAGCGTCAACGGCAACGAGATCATCTGCGAGATCCTGGCCGGTGGGTTCATCTCCACCAGGAAGGGGGTCAACCTTCCACATACAGAGATATCCCTCAAGGTCCCAACACCAAAGGACACAGAGGACCTCAAGGCCATTGCCGAGCTCGACCCAGAGTTCGTAGCTGTATCCTTTGTCGGAACAGCCGAGGACATCCACAAGATAAGGCGGATGCTCTCAGAGTACGGTAACGACAACATCAAGCTCATCGCAAAGATCGAGCGTCCCATCGCAGTGGAGAGCTTCTCCGGCATCCTCGAGGCCGCCGACGGCATCATGGTCGCCAGGGGAGACCTCGGAGTGGAGCTGGACCCAGAGGATGTGTTGCCTGTCCAGAAGGACATGATACGCAGGGCCAACATCGCTGGCAAGCCCATCATCGTGGCCACCCAGATGCTCGAGTCCATGGTCAAGGCCTCGGTCCCAACAAGGGCAGAAGTCTCCGATGTCTACAACGCTGTTGAGGACGGCACCGACGCTGTCATGCTCTCTGCAGAGACCGCCTCCGGAGACTACCCCCAGGAGGCCGTTGCCATCATGGAGCGTGTCATCAAGTCCTCCGAAGCGCTCATCCCGGCCCGTGACCCCGACGATTTCGACTCCGAGAACGAGACCATCTCCGAGGTCATCGGCCACCTGGTGTTCTCTGCGTGCAAGGAGTTCAAGGACATGGGATATGCCAAGGGCAAGATCATCTGCATCACACACACTGGCCACTCAGCCAGGATGATATCCAAGTATAGACCCAACCTTCCGATAATTGCAGTGACCTCCGAGATCAACACTGCCCGCGAGCTCAAGCTTCAGTGGGGAGTGGAGCCACTATTACTTCCAAACCTGTTCGAGCTTGCGGACACCAAGTCCAAGATCAAGATGTGCGTCAAGGTCTGCAAGGAGAAGGGCTACATCGAGGAGACCGAGGACCTGATCATCGCAGGTAACTTCTTCGACCTTCCAAGCCAGACCAACATGGTCTCTATCTTCAGGGCAGACGACGTCATGGGTCTCAAGTAGACACCAAAACCAAAATAACCGAGCAGGACCCTACTCGTCACAGGTGTGTCGATGAAGGTCCTTGCTCTGGTCATTTGTCTGTGTTTGTTCACGTTACCAGTGGACATGCTCGAAGCAGAAGAGGCACCGGAGCCCAGGGTCTCGACACGGGCACCGCTTCTGGAGATGACACACAGAAGCTACAAACTGGGCATTGGTCCATTCCCGAAGAACATGCCCACCTCTTCGATGCCTGACATCCTTGATGGCTATGCACAGGCTGGCCAGTGGGGAGAGGTTTGCAACCATTGGGACGGTCTGGAATGGTACGAGAAAGAGGATTACTACATCAATAACGCAACAACAGACCTCACTCTCAACAATCTTTACAAGAACAACGGCATCACCATCGTCTACCAGACGAACCTGTGGAATGTCTTCAACCACCCGACCAAGGGCATGGGGGCATGGCTATCCTACCCCCCAGACATGGACCCTGCAACCACTATGGGTGACCAGGAGTTCAGGCGCAGATGGGTCAACCACGTTCGCAACATCACTTCGTTCCTGCAGCCGGAATACTTCTGCCTGGGAAACGAGGTCAACTCCTTCTACAACTGGCATGTCTCTAACGAGGCAGACTTCCAGGACAACTTCACGACCCTTATGGCTGAGAGCTACACAGCCATCAAGGAGGTCTCACCCAACACCACTGTTGTCCTGACCTGGAGGCTGGTCGAGTTCTATGCCTTTGATAACTGGGAGATCCTCACCTGGTTCAACGACACCATGGCTGATGTCTTTGCTTTCACTTCTTATCCCTCCTTAACTGGTTCGTATGCCACCCCTGCAGACCTTCCAGAGGATTACTACACAAAGATCTGCGACTACACCGGATTCGTTAGACTGGCCATCGCAGAGCTTGGCTGGACATCCCACGGGGCATACGCAGGTTCAGAACAGGAACAATACGATTTCCTGGAGTGGTTCATCAACAACACCAGGAACATGCCCTTCGACTACGTTCAGTGGTTCACGCTCCACGACCACAACCCAGAGGGAAGCGCTGTCTCGCATGCACAGACGGTCGGCCTGAAGCGGACCACAGGTCATGCCAAACCCGGATGGGCGCTGTGGCAGGAGCTCTACAACATGACCTACACCGGGAACCTGACCTACAATGTTCGGGAGCCTATCGAGATCATCGGGGATGAGAACTTCACAGTGCTCAATGGCATAAGTGGGGGGAACGGGAGCAAGGAGAACCCATACGTCATCGAGGGATGGGAGATCGACGGGTATGGTTGGGGGAACTGTATCTCGCTCATCAATACATCGAAGCATGTGGTGGTGCGGGATTCGAACTGCTATGGAGCGTTCGGGTCGATCGGGGGGCATAATCGGAATGCAGGGGTGTATCTGTATAATGCGACCATGGTGGATGTGTTCAACATGACGTTGAACGGGTCGGACTTTGGAGTTTATACCATTGGAGCAAACAATTCATTCGTAAGGAACTCGGACCTTTCGAGCAATGCTATGGGAGGATACATCCTTTCCAGTGAGTTCGTCACTTTAGAGAACTCCACGTTTGACCAATGCAATGCTGGATTGTACCTGAGTTATTCCACAGATTGTACGGTGAGGAACAATTCTATCTCCAACAATGATGAGGAGCCAGGTACAGGGTACTGGGGCCATGGACTGATAATCGCATATAGTTCACATAGGGCAACAGCGATCGACAACAATTGCAACTATAATGACGAGGAAGGAATATTGGTCTACGACTTCTGTTCTGATGTATCTCTCATAAACAACACCGCCAATAGCAACCGTGAAGATGGGATCTGGTTGGAGGGTAGCAACAATATCTTCTTGAGCTCGAACACGGCCAGTCTTAACGGGGACGATGGCATCTCAGTACGTTATGGTAATGGCGGAAGTATCATTGATAGCACTTGCTGGGATAACACTGATGATGGAATAAGCATCGAGTATCATGGGTCTCTTTCTGACCTTAGTAATAATTCATGCATGATCAATGGAGACATCGGGATATTCATCATTGATACTTCAGTCCAAAGAATGTCACAAAATGATCTGAGCTACAATGCAGACAAGGGACTGAATTGTATCGGAACAGGATATGAGGATGTCTATATTGACAATACTACGTGTAATTGGAATAATGATGGGCTATATTTAGCAAGTCTGAATGAAGTAGTGATACAATATTCAGAATCCTCATACAACCAAAATGGCATCTATGGAAATCAGATCAGCTCCATGACCATTCATCAATGTTCATTGGCGAATAATTCCAACTATGGGATCCGTATCCTTGATACATTGGCAACGATAAGACATAGTTTCTTTAACGGCAACTTCGGTAACCTGTACTTGGACGAGTGCCCATACCTACACATTTACGGTAACGCCTTTATGGATGGTGGATTTGTTCGACATGGACTCAAACATGATCATAGCTTCTGTAATGAAGAGTTGGAGATTGGAAATTATTATGTATCCTACCAGAAATGGCTAGTGCCATACGCATCACATGACCATAGGGTTTGGGATACTCCCTATGAGATCTTATCGTGTTTGGACTTATATCCACTCGTATACCCCCCTGGCCAAGACAGTATTCAGTTGCACATTCTGGATACAGGTTCTCCACAGGTTGGTCGCAACTTCACAACGAGTTGTCGGATAACTAACTACACGAACGAATGGGCCCCTTCGATCAACTATTGGTTCCATGATGATTCTGGCCATAATTATCATAATCCCATTGTGGTTTTGAACGAAACAAGTTCCAACACGACTACGTTCGAGGTCCCAATAGATCCAGAAGATGGTCCTTATCTTTCCTATCAGTACGAATTCGATATCGGATTCGAGATATTCTCTCCAGTTAGAACGGTCATGGTCCAGGATGATATCAAACCACAGTTCCATGCAACGATCGATCCAACGTATGCCTTTGTCAATACTCCTTTTCAGCTCACTGCTCATGCTAGTGATAATCTTAAGGTCGAAGATGTGCGAATAGAATATTGGTATGGGTCGGGAGCACACAACAATGTGTCAATGACAGAAAATGGTTCTATCATCGATAGATGGAACATCAATATCACTCCCCCAAATGAGCTAACAACGTTCTCTTATCTTTACCATGCCACCGACAGAGAAGGAAATTGGATCCATTCAATGGTCAGACACATCCCCATCCTTGACAACGTCCTCCCGACCTTCGGGTTAGACTCCACCCCCAGCGTCGGGACCACAGGTGACAACCTGACGTTCAAGATAGAGGTTACCGACAACATCGCCATCGGTAACGTCACCGTGGAGTTCTTCTCAGCAGGCCAACCCGTCCGTAACGAGACAATGGAAGGTTCTGGACCATACACCTTCACGACCACCGTACCATCATCATCCACAGCGACCATCCGATACGTCATCCACGCCTGCGACACTTCAGGTAACTGGATCACATCCACATGGAAGGACATCACGATCTCAGACAACGACCCACCAGTCGCAGACGCAAGCTCCGATATGACCTGGGAGACAGGGGTCATCTACACATTTGACGGTTCCAGCTCCACGGACAACGTCGGCATCGCCTCCTACAAATGGAGCTTCCAATACTACTACGTCGACGTCACCCTTACGGGCATCCAACCCACCTTCAACTTCGAAGTGGCAGGAGAATATCACGTCACACTCGAGGTCAAGGACAACGATGGGAACACCGACATGGACACCATGATAGTCACTGTGACCGAGGCTCCGAACCAGACCATCAATGTATTGATCTTCCCCGTTATAGACATCAACGGTCAGTCCCTGGAAGGTGTGAACGTCACACTCGAGGTGGATGGCAAGTCCTACACAGGCGTGACGGACATGGATGGATCGGTCTACATTGAGCTACCAGTTGAAGCCAAGGAAAAGATCGTCACGGTCACCTTGACCATGGATGGTTACGAAGACCTCACCTACTATCCGACCCTGGACTCGGACGGAGATCTCAGCAGGGAACCTCCACCGATGCAGGAGGCGAAGGAAGGGGATGGTGAGGCAGGTTCCTCGTTCAACCTTGTGTGGTTACTGCTGATATTCCTGGCCATTATCATCATCGGGATCTGTGCGTTCCTGTTCGGACGGGATTACATCAAGACCACCAGTTTCTACAAGGGCCATGATCCTCCACGGGAGGATGAGCCAGAGGACGAGGTCGATCCTGAAGAGGAAAAAGTTGATCCTATCGAATCTGGCGATTCTTTGGACCTTTCGGGGCGTTACCCTCAAGGGGAGGAGGAACCGGAGCTGACGGAGGATGAGGAGTGGGCTCTAGACGAAGAGGACCTTGAGGAGGAGCCTGAAGACGAGGAACCGGAGGATGAGGATGACCTCGACGAGGAGGAAGAAGAGTAGACCTCTACAACCCGACCAGGATCAAAACCCCACAGACTAGCACGACCCCTCCCGCCGCTGCATGCCCCCACCTCTCGAACTTACCCAGCTTCACCTTCGAAAGCCCCAGCACAACAAACGCCGTAATGCACATGAGCGTAGCAACGGTGACACCAGTAAAGATCAATGACACCCAGATGATCGTGAGTGGGTTACCCTCAGCAGCAGGGAAGATTAGTAGTGGGATCAGAGGCTCGCAAGGACCAAGCACGAACACTGTGAACAACACCCAAGGCGTGATGTTAGCCTTCTTCTTCTCATGCACGTGCGCATGATCCCCATCCCCATGGGTATGCTCATGCATGTGAGCCTTGCCATCCTTGTGGATATGCAGGTGCTTGTGGGGTCTGTTCTTGATGCCACGCCATATCCCCCAGGCCATGTAGAAGAAACCGAACGCAAGGAGTGCCCAAGCAGCCATATCTCCTCGGATACCTTCGATGAACTCAAGTCGGAACAAGGCCACACCTATCACCATACCGATGATGCCAATAGCGACCGAGCTCAAGCAGTGGCCAGTTCCACATAGGAAAGAGATGAGCATGGTTCGGGAGAGGCTCCAGTTCCTTGCTCGTGACATGGCAATGAAAGGAAGGTAATGATCAGGTCCTAAGACAGTATGAATAAAAGCAAGCGTAGCTGCAGTTCCCATCAGAACATATGCACTTTCAACCATTTGGACACCTTCAGTTCGCCTTGAGGGCGACCCAAAAATGGCCAGGTACTATTTAATCCATCGTGTCACGATTGTTAACAGAGTAACACGCTTAAACATCCAGCTCTATGCCGATCGGGCAATGATCAGAGCCCATGACGTCTGATAGGATGAACGCATCCTTCAGTTTGTCCTTGAGCTCCGCGTTGATGAAGAAGTAGTCGATCCTCCAGCCTACGTTCCTGGAGCGAGCCCTGGTGACATAATCCCACCAGGTGTAGTGCTCTCCTTCCGACTCGAACATACGGAAAGTGTCGATGTAGCCTGCGTCAAGAAGCTTTGTTATCCAGTCCCTCTCGATCTGAAGGAAACCAGAGGTGTCCTTGTTCTGTTTGGGTCTGGCCAGGTCGATCTCCTCGTGGGCCGTGTTCACATCCCCGCAGACCACGATGCCCTTGCCCTTAGCCCTAACAGACTCGATATGCTTGAGGAACTCTTCGTAGAACTCCATCTTGTAATCCAGCCTCTCAGGCGAGCGTTTCCCGTTCGGGAAGTAGACATTGAACAGAACGACCTCGCCAAGGTCCGTGGCCACCACCCTTCCCTCGGAGTCGAACTTGTCGATACCAATGCCGTGGTAGACCTCTGCAGGTTCCCCCTTTAGATACGTCACGACCCCGCTGTATCCTTTCTTCTCTGCTGAGGACCAGTAGGAAGAATATCCCTTGGGTTCCAGGACCTCCTTGGTCAACTGGTCAGGGTTTGCCTTTGTCTCCTGCAAACAAAGAGCGTCCGGGCTCTCCTTCTTCAACCACTTCAGGAAGTCCTTCTTCCCAAGGACCTCCTTCTTCGAGATGGCCCGGATGCCGTTGACGTTCCAGGACAGAAAGCGCATCTATTTCGCCTTGCCCTGGTTGGCCACGGCCTCCATGGCAGCCTTGACCTTCTCTGGGTCGCCCAGGTAATAATGCTGGACAGGATGCAGAGTGTCATCCAGTTCATAGACCAGAGGCATACCGGTTGGAATGTTGAGCTTGACTATCTCATCGTTCGGAACCTGGTCAAGATGCTTCACTAATGCTCGAAGGCTGTTACCATGAGCAGAGATGATGACCTTGTTGCCATGCCTGATGGAGGGGGCGATGACGTCATGCCAGTAAGGAAGGAACCTCTCCACGGCGTCCTGCAGACACTCTGTGGGGGGAAGCTCTCCCCTGTCGATACCCCTGTATCTTCTTTCATGGATAGGGTGCCTATCGTCGGACTCCTCAAGCTCTGGTGGGCGAACATCGTATGCGCGCCTCCACTGGAGCACCTGGTCCTCGCCATACTTGGCCGCGGTCTCTGCCTTGTTCATTCCCTGAAGAGCACCATATGACTTCTCGTTGAGCCTCCAGCTCCTGTATACAGGGATCCACATGAGGTTCATCTCATCAAGTGTCAGCCAAAGGGTGCGAATGGCCCTCTTAAGAACGGATGTGTAGGCAACATCGAAATTGAAGCCTTCCTCCTTCAGAAGCCTTCCAGCTTCGCGGGCCTCGGCCTGGCCCCGATCTGTCAGATCAACATCCGTCCAGCCAGTGAACTGGTTAGACTTGTTCCATTCGCTCTGTCCATGTCTCAATAATACCAATCTATGCATGATGACCACCCAGGTCCAGAAGGGGAATGGCCAATATTCCACATATAATTTACCTAATGACTCAAAAGTGTCCAATTGACACATGTCCCGACCAATTACACCAAATGCTTATATTACTCAATAAGCCTGGATTCTATAGTAAGAGGTGTTGCTATGGACGACTTCATCGATTGGGATGACCCGGAACCGGAGGAGATCGAAGAGGTCAAAAGGCAGCGTTCCAAACCCAAGCAACAACCGAAGAGCTCTGGGAAAAAGAGCTCACCCCCACCGGAGTCAGCACCCACTCGTGAGGGGAATTCCATGATGCCCATAGCCATCGCAGCTGGTGCTGTGGGTGCTGTGGCCATCCTTATAATCGCTCTTATCATAGGACTCGCTCTAATGAGTGGAGGTGTGATGAACCAACCACCGGTCGCTGACCTGGAAGCATCATCCACCAACGTCCAGACCTATGAGTCCATAACTTTAGACGCCACAGGTTCCTCCGACAGTGATGGTAGCATAGTCTACTACTCCTGGGACCTCAACGGTGATGGCATTGCAGACGATGGATACACCAACGACACGGTCACCACGACCTTCAAAGACGATGGAAGCTACACCGTCTGGATGTGGGTGGAGGACGACAGTGGGGATTCAGCTTCCGACTCTGTCACTATCGAGGTGTCCAACCGCGCACCGATGCCACAGATCATTGCTTCAGCAACCATTGCCAACACCAAGACCACCATCTCCTTCGACCCATCCGTCGACGACATGGACGGAAGCATAGTCAAGGCCGAGTGGGACATGGATGGCGACGGGACCTTCGAGAAGGAGGCGAACACCTACACGGCCAGGATGGAGAGGTCATTCGATGATGACGGTTCCTATCCAGTCTCATTGAAGGTCACCGACGATGATGGTGCAACGGCGACCACCACCGTCAACCTCACGATCCTCAACCAGGCACCCAGTGGGACCATCTCCGGACCTACTGACGACTGCCTAACCTTCGACAACGTCACCATCGAGATAGAAGCGACCGATGTCGACGGGACCATTGGCACTTACCTCTGGGACCATGACGGGGACGGAGTGGTCGATGAGACAACCAGCGTTCCGACCATGACCACATACTTCAGTGAACCTGGCTCCTACACGATCAAGTGCGATGTAGTGGACGATGACGGAGCAGCAGGGATCTTCTCCCACGATGTCACCATCCTCAACAGAGCACCAGTGGCAAGCATCCAGGCGAACGGACTAACTGGAGCTGTAGAGGTCTTGACCTCCACCTCCATCGGTTTCGAACCGGTGGCCAATGATGTTGATGGGGCCATAGCTTCCTTCGAGTGGGACATCGATGCAGATGGGACCTACGAGGCCCTATCCGGCCAGCCAGACACCTTCTACGGTTCATTCTCCGATGACGGGCTATACACGGTCAAGCTCCGGGTCACAGATGACGAGGGAGCAGAGACCGAGGCGTCCTGTCTCGTAACCGTCAACAACAGGCCCCCAGTCGTAACCGCCCAGGTTGAGAGCAAGCATGTTTACACCTTGACCGAGATCAATCTCACAGCAGATGCAACTGACAGCGATGGGACCATCAGCTACTACCAGTGGGACCTGAACGGGGACGGTGCATACGACACCAACAAGCTCGGTTCCCCAGAGTATAAGCACACCTTCTACCAGGATGGGACCGTGGACATCACTCTCCGAGTGGTGGACGACGATGGAGACGAGGGATTGTCCACCATCACCATGACCATCATGAACTCCCCACCGAAGTTATCAGTGACCCCATCCGCAACAGATGCCACGAACGTCGATGAGATCGAGTTCGATGTCACATGCACAGATGACGACGGCCAGGTGGTCAACTTCGAGTGGGACTTCGACGGTGATGGGACGGTCGACCTCACCACAACCCAGTTCACTACGACCCATCTCTACGATACTGCTGGCTCCTACAACTGCAAGATAAAGGCCTACGATGATGACGGTGCCTACACTACCAGGACGATCACCATAAACATCATCGGAAACCGCGCACCGGTCGCAGAGGCGGGGGATGACCTGTCCTTCGACATGGGTACCAACGTTTCCCTGGACGGCTCCTCCTCCTACGATCCTGATGGGCATGACATCCGCGTCAAGTGGGACTTCACAACAGACGGGACCTGGGACTTCGACAGTGAGAGCTCCACCATCGCCAACTACGAGTATCCTAACCCTGGCGTATTCACAGCCACCATCTGGGTCAGTGACGGGCATAGGGAGTCCACAGATACCACAGAGGTCACCATCCTTTCCACGGAGAAGAAGTGGGCAGTCTGCATTGGTATCTCCGACTACCCAGGATCTGGATCCGACCTATACTACTGTGACGATGATGCCTACGACTGGAAGAACTACCTTGAGGGCAAGGGATACACCGTCCACACACTCATCGACTCGGAGGCCACACAGAACGGTGTCCAGACCGAGGTCGCATGGCTCAAGGCAAATGCTGCAGCTGGGGACACGGTCGTGTTCACCTATTCAGGCCACGGTATCTACTCTGGTGGGGACTCGCAAATGAACCTTTATGACTCCACCAGGTCGGCAACATGGCTTTCGAACCAGTTCAGCGGTCTCAATTTCGCAAAGAGGTTCCTTTTCTTTGATTGTTGCAACTCTGGAAGCTTTGGCGACGAGTTCCCAGATGCCAACACATACACTGCCCAGGCATGCAGGACCTACGAGTATTCCCTTGACGATCCGTCCCTCCAGAACGGTGGGTTCACATGGTCCTTCCTGACAAGTGGACTTGTGGGTCATCCGACCTATAGTACGGAGCAGGCTTTCACTACTGCATACAACTACTGCTCGACCATGTATGGCGGACAAAGCTATCATCCTGTGGAAGATGATGGTAACTCCGGCGAGGCTTTCTACCTCTGAAAAACCCTGTCCAGACCAATATCCGATTACGAAAGGGTTATATCAGAGAAGTTTATTAGGGGGTTTCCTGCCCAGTCATATATATAGTAATTATATAAACTGGTCCTGAAACACGCTTTGGAGGCTAATAATGCCAAAAGAAGATAAGAAAGCCAACGCAGAAGAGGTCGATGAAGACTTCAAGTTCATGCTTAGGCTTGCCAATACAGACATAGACGGCAATCGCACGGTCCAGTATGGTCTTTGCTCCATCAAGGGAGTGAACTTCCGTGTTGCCACGATCATCGCCCAGAAGGCTGATGTCCCAATGGACATCAAGATGGGTTACCTCGAGGATGCGCAGGTCGATGCCCTCAAAAAGGCCATCGAAGAGCTCCACGAGACAATCCCTGTCTGGATGATGAACAGGCAGATGGACTACGACTCCGGAGATGACATGCATCTTCTTGGCACAGACCTCGAGCTCACTGTCGAAGAGGACATCACAAGGCTCAAAAAGACCAGGTGTTACAAGGGAGTCCGGCACGAGACCGGGCGCAAGGTCAGAGGCCAAAGGACAAGCTCCAATGGTAGGAAGGGTTCCACCATGGGTGTTGTCAGGAAGAAGAAGTAAGGAGGAAGGTAAATGGGTGACCCGAAGTTCCTGAGAAGGAAGTATTCCAAGCCATCCCATCCATGGAGGGCAGACAGGATCCAGGCCGAGAACGATATCGTTCACCAGTTCGGTCTTAAGAACAAGAGGGAAGTGTGGAAGGCGCAGGCGCTCCTCAAGAACATGAGGGGGCAGTCCAGGAACCTTTCGGCCCGTAAGAGGGCCGATGACCCACAGGCCGACAAGGAAGAGGAGGCTCTTCTCAAGAGGCTCATCAAGCTCGGCATCCTTCCAGAGGGCTCGACCCTCCAGCAGGTCCTGACCCTTCAGATCGAGAACGTCTTGAACAGGCGTCTCCAGACCCTTGTATACCACAGGGGCCTTGCATCCTCCATGAAACACGCCAGGCAGCTCATCAACCACGGCCACATATATGTGACCGAGCACAAGATGACCATTCCAGGTTACCTTGTTCCAAAGGTTGATGAGGATTCCATACAGTACAATCCTAACTCCCCGTTGACCAACGAGGAGCATCCAACCAGGCCACAGGCAGGCCCGATAGACATCCAGCCTGATGACGAGCCAGCAGCACAGGAGGGAGAGTAAGATGACGAAGTGGGCTGTTGCACACATATACGCATCATACAACAACATCATCATCACGTTGACAGACATCACTGGCGCCGAGACCATTGCAAAGTGCTCCGGCGGCATGGTGGTCAAGTCGGCCAAGGACGAGTCTTCACCGTATGCAGCCATGAAGGCCGCAGAGAGGATCTCCGACGTGGCCAAGGAAAAGGACATCACCAACATCCATGTCCGCATCCGTGCTCCGGGCGGGAACAAGTCATCCTCCCCGGGCGGCGGTGCCCAGGCAGCCATCAGGGGTCTTGCCAGGTCAGGTATGCACATCGGCAAGATCGAAGATGTGACCCCCATCCCTCACGATGGGACCAAAAAGGCCGGCGGCAGACGCGGCAGACGGGTGTAAATAATGGACATCGAGATAAAGAAGATGGACGACAAGCAGTTCATCGGGATCTTCACTGGTGTGGAGATCGGAGAGATGAACTCGCTTCGAAGGACCCTCGTGGCAGACCTACCAAAACTTGCTATCGAGGAGGTCGAGCTCCACCTTGGTTCCATCAGGGACGAGGAGGGCAACGAATACGAGTCCGTTACAGCCCTGTTCGATGAGATCATCGCGCACAGGCTCGGTCTTCTGCCTATCCCAACAGAGATAGTCAAGGACTCTGCCACTGGTCGCTTGTCCGCAGCTATGAACAGGCGTCAGGAGTGCGATTGTGAGGGCGAGGGTTGCCCCAACTGCACAGTGATGTTCACCCTCAACAAGAAGGGACCAGCAACGGTCTACTCTGGTGACCTGGAGCCTCTGGGCGATGCCAAGTACACCATCAAGGAGGACCTTATCCCTGTTGTGAAGCTCACAAAGAGGCAGGCGTTGCTCATCTACGCTACTGCTGTGATGGGAACTGGTGCAGAGCATGCAAAGTATCAGGTTACCACTGCTTGTGGCTACAAGTATTGGCCAAAGGTCACCTTCGACCAGGCCAACTGTGGCAACTTCGAGCTGTATGCTGACCTCTTCCCCGAGGGCCTGTTCACCATTTCTGGTGGAAAGGCAAAGATGAATGAGGACTTCCTTGAGAAGTTGATCGTCGAGACCGACATCATCGAGACCCTCTATTACGAGGAGTCCATCAAGAAGTTCTTCAACATCGAGTATGATGATACCAAGTTCGTGCTTCGGTTCGAGACCGATGGGTCCATCGCTCCAAGGGAGTGCATGATACTATCCCTTCAGATGCTCGAGGACAAGTTCACGGACTTCAGGGATTCCATCTCTGACCTCGATTAAAACGCAATCCGAAGCTCTCTCTTTTCCCCGTGCAAGGGTAGCTAAGCTTGGTCAACGGCGCCAGGTTGAGGGCCTGGTCCTTAGTGGTCCGAGGGTTCAAATCCCTTCCCTTGCACCATTTCCCAACCCGTCAGTAGCGTATGCTGGTTGGGAAAGGTGCGAGACATCGCCAGCAGACGCCGCATCGTGCCCCCTTCTTCTATCAACTACGATGCGGCTGGCGCATGAGAAAGGTAAGCGTCGTCGTGAGTCTTTCTCATGCATCCCTTCCCTTGCACCACCCCGCTGCTGGCGTTGACAGAATGATTTGGACCCGAGACTGCACGGCGCTAGAGCAGGCGACGATCTGGCGCGGCTGGGCCGAGAAGTTTTCCTGACGCCACTCGGCGACGAAGAAAAACTTACTCGTCTTTTCTTCATCCTATGCTAGTGCTAGCAACGTCTTTTCTGCTATTGATAGCAGTCACCCCCCCGCTGTGGTATCGTACAAATACCATGCACATTTTCATTTATTGTTGCATACCGTCATAAAGTATATAGCCAGTCTGTTCATCTTACTGAAATATTCCCTTCAGGGGAGATGTGAGGCATGCCCGTGGAAATGGTATATCCCAAGAACATGAGCAAGGTCAAAAAGACCAATGTGAAGTTCCAATGGAAGCCCCCGCAAGGTTGTGTTGAGAAGATGGGCTATCGCTTCGAGCTCTACAGGTTCGAAGAGGAAGGAGAGCCCGAGGAAGGCTACGACGACCTCATGGAAAAGAACGAAGGATGGGTCCATGTCCACTCCGCAACCATCTTTGACACTGAGTTCAACAAGAACCTCCCAGGCGGATTCCTCTACAAGTGTGCCATCACCCCATCCTACCACGGTCTGAACAAGCCCTCAGGGATGCTCGGCAACTACGAGATCCATCACTCCAACCCTGAAAGGAACGTCCTCACAGACCTCAAGGCCAGGGACTCTCCCCACAGGCCGACCAAGAGCGTGTTCTTCATTGACGCTGGTTTCGACAGGCTCCTAGAGCTTGTCCAGACCAGACTGTACAAGGCCGAGGAGGAGGGGAAGTTCGAAGAGACCGCGAACCGGTTGGCTCTACTTATCTTCCTCATATCAAGGCATGTGGAGTGCGACCAGTCCGAATGGGAGCCCATCGATGAGTGGTTCGACACCATCATCGGAGAGCTTGGCGAGGAGGGGGAGCAGATGTGCAAGCCAGCAATGCTTGAGATCATAGGGAACCTCCCGCTGGAGCTTCGGTTCGGCATGATCGAGCGGCTTGCTGGGGATAGCCCGGCTGGGCTGTATGATACCGCTTGGGCGTTGAAGCTTGCCAAGAAGAAGGACTAGGCGGTGGGGTCCTCGACCTTGCCCATGAAGAGTATGTTGCCCGTGCTCTTCTGCTGGATCATGAACAGGAACGGATGGTCCGCGTAGAATTGAGGATTTACTCCAATAGATGCAGCACCTGTAGTAGCGGCTGCAGCTTCAGTTCCTGTCTCATTAACGCTGATATATGTCTTGTGATACACGAAACTTATTCTCTCAAGCCCTGGTCCGATACCAGATAGGTCTGCTCTTTTGAACACAGTGGTCATCCCTATATCGGTCAGAGGTTGGGCCAGTTCATAATCATCCTCGATCTTGAAGCGGGGCAACTTGACGTTGACAGTCCGAGAATACATATTCGAACGTATATGGTCCAATGTCTCGTGGAAATCATCCTCCATCAGAGACTCTACATAAGCAAGGGAGTTACCATCAGGAAGGATTATCAGCATAGACACATCATCTTCGGTGTAAGGTAGTTCTATTACCGAGTAATGGTTTGGCGCATAATAGTCCAACCTCAAGCGACCTCCAACATTGCACATCATATCTACCTCGACAAAAGTCCCATCAGAGGTCTCGAACTCCCCTTTCTCGGTATGCTCTGGATCGAAAGGATGTTCCCAGGCAGCATTAAAGTACAATGCATTGGCCAATACTAGGACCACTTCCGTCATATCTTGATCCTTGGGGATGAGGTCTGCTATCTTTCCATTTGTACGATCGAAGGCCCACTGGTTGATGAACTCACGGCTTCCATCGGGATCAGCCAAGATATCGAGCTCATTGGCCTCAGTTCTGAAGACCTCCTCCAGCAGGTCCATATACTCTTCGTTCAATGGATAATCCTCATCAACGAAGTATCCATTGGGTGATGACAACTTACATTCGAGATCAGGATCGTTGATATCTCTTAGTAATTTCTGAAAGGAATCGTGTCTCTGTGTATCGTTGGTAGTCAGATGCAGAACCTTCTGCATCTCATGGGCCGTCTCTCCTCTTGTTCCCTCATAGATCATGCCTAATGCTGCCATGATCGACCATGGCGAGATAAGCAGGTTCTCACCCTCTTTAGATATCTCTTTGTATAGCTCAAATCCAAAATCTGCGGTAGCATTTGCCAGTGACCAGTTGATATCGATCTCTGCTTCATCGCCAGTGTGCACGAACATTGTTGTGTGAACCTTATCCTCTTCGAGAGGAGGGTCCTCGATAACGATATTAGGTTCTTCATTATCCGTACAACCAGAGTGAATACTAAGTAGGACAAGGACGAGAACCATAGATAATGCTATGATATTGCGTCTCATCTTCTCACTAGTATTACATTCCCTGGCCGATTATTTAAATTGATTGGTGCAACCCTTACGCTGTCGGGTCCTCCACCTTGCCCATGAACAGGATCTGGTTGGTCTGTTCCTGCTTGATGAAGAAGATGAAAGGATGGTCCGCGTTGAACTCCTTCGGCTGCGGTGTAGGGCTGCTACCCCATCCAGACTTGTCTTCCATCAATACAGCTGTTGCAGCTGCAGCCTCGGTCCCTTCCTCGTTAACATCAACGAACGCCTTGTGGATGACCTTGGCTATCATGATCTCGTGCCCATCATCAGCGATACCTGTGAAGTCGGCGTCGTAACCAAAGGCTGTAGGCATTCCCATATCAGACAGGTGAGCACCGAGTTGATAGCGGATCTCGAACTTGAACTTAGGCAGGTAGACGTCAACCCATTCCTTGTCGAGCTCGTTGATGAGCTTGTTCAGGTAATCGTGTGACAGATCATCCTCCACAGAGGTGATGTCGTTGACCTTTGGAAGCAGGACATACATGGAGAGCTCTTCACCTTTGTATGGAAGCTGCAAGAGCTTGACATCGTCGTTGGCCATGTACTTGAGCTTCTTATCCTCATCACACATGTTCATGGTCTCTACTTGGATATCTCCGCCTGTGGATGTGTAGAATGTTCTCGATCTCGTTGCATCCTCTGGGAACTGATATTTCCAGTTGGCCTTGAAGTGAATGGCGTTGGTGAGGATCAGGTATGTGTCATCGGTTATGTCTCCATCCTGAAGGAGGTCCTTGACCTTATCATTGGTCCGGTCCTCCACCCACTGGTTGATGGTGTCCTTGGAGCCGGTTGGGTCTCCCCTGAAGTCCAGCTCCTTTCCATATGCCATGTAATATTGTTCTATGATGTTCTTGTAGGTAGGGTTAAGCGCTTCGTCCTTTCTTAACCAGTATGCATTTGCAGTGGAGAGCTCGTAATCATCATGCTCACCGTTGACCTTGGACTGCATGAAGTGGGTCATGTTCCAACGGTCCTGATCGTTCGAAGGAAGGTCGAGGACCTGCTCCATCTCTGTTGCTGTCTGTCCCTTTGCACCTTCGTACGCCATACCCATGGCGGTCGTGATGCTGTAAGGGGAGAAGAACAGGTTCTCATCCTTTGATAGGGAATTGTACATGTCGAACGCGAAGTTGTTACTTGAATCAATGATGACATTGGCACCCTCGTAGTCTGCAGGGTTGAAGGGTTTTGGTTCATCCCTTTCTGTGCATGCAGAAAAGAAGGCCAGTGCGATCATAAGTGTAACGAGTGTTAGGGTAAGGAGCATCTTTTTCATGCTATCACCAAGTGTAGGAACGCTTGGAGTATATATAGGAAGATTGGAACACTTCCTTAATCAGAACCCGAAATCGAACCCCTTCTCCTCCATCACCTTCAGCACCTTGCAGTACTTCACCATCTGCTTGGCCTTCTGGATGTCCTGGTACAGCATTCGGTCATCCTCCAGCTCATCCACCTCTCCCCGCACCACATCATGTGCAACACCGATCCATTCAGCGGGTCTGGTCGGTTTGTGGAAATCAAGACCCTGGGTCGCACAAAGCATCTCGATGCCGATGACCCTCTCTACGTTCTTGAGGATCTCCTTGGCTTGCCTGGCAGATATGGTCCCCATGGAGTTGTGGTCCTCCTGACCTGCGGAGGTAGGAATTGAATCCACAACCGCGGGGTGGGCCAGCACCTTGTTCTCTGACACCAGAGCTGCAGCGGTATACTGCGCGATCATGTAGCCGGAGTTTAGGCCACCTTCCTTTGTCAGGAACGCCGGTAGTCCAGAAAGATGTGGGTTGACCAATCGGTCGATGGTCCTTTCGGAGATGTTCCCGACCTCGGCCATAGCCATTGAGAGGAAGTCCATTGCCATGGCTATGGGCTGGCCGTGGAAGTTCCCACCTGAGATCACTTCCCCAGTATCAGGGAACACCAGCGGGTTGTCGTTGGCAGAGTTCATCTCGACCTCTACCGTTTTCCAGGCATACTCCACTGCCTCGAGCGAGGCTCCAATGACCTGCGGGGCACACCGGAGCGTATACGCGTCCTGGACCTTCTCGCAGTCCGTGTGCGACTTGCGGATCTCCGAGTTTGCTAGCATGGACCGCATGGCCTTGGCGCATCTGACCTGACCGGAGTGTGGTCTGGCCTTGTGGATACGTGGGTCCAGTGCCCTGTCGGTTCCCTTGAGAGCCTCGATGGACATTGAGGATGCGACCACAGCATTCCGCACAAGGTTCAGAGCATCGTAGGAGACCAGAGCGCCGATGGAGGTCATGAACTGGGTCCCGTTGATGAGACCAAGACCTTCCTTCGCCTCCAGCTGAATCGGCTCAAGACCCGCTTTCGCAAGGGCCTCACCGCCTGACATCCTCTCTCCCTCGTAGAATGCCTCACCCTTGCCCATGAGCACGATGGCCACGTGGGATAGTGGGGCAAGGTCCCCGGAAGACCCTACAGAGCCTTTCCTCGGAACAAATGGAACGACCCCGTTGTTGATCATGTCCAGAAGTGCTTCGATGAGCTCGACACGAACCCCAGAAAGACCTTTAGCCAGTGCATTGGCCCGAAGGATCATTGCACCCCTGACCACATCGTGGTTGAACGGCTTACCAACACCCACAGCGTGGGACATGATGAGGTTCTCCTGCAGCTTGTGGGCATTGTCCGCAGATATCTTGACCTTTGAGAGCTCCCCGAAACCGGTGGAGATCCCATAGACGGTCCGTCCATCTGCGATTATCTCCTCCACTAGGGCTCGGGAACGCTGGACCTTTTGCTTGGCATCAGGGGAAAGTTCCACTCGCCTGTGGTATCTGGCGGCCTCGATGAGGTCTGGAATGGTGAGGGTCTCTCCGTCAAGGATGAGGGGGGTTGAGGTCATGGACTACCAATATCGAAGATGGGTGTATAAATCTTGGCCTAGAGTGAAGTGATAGCAACAAGATCGTTTGACCAGCACTGCTGGAGAGAGGGGGAGTGGCTCGAACCGGCAGTGCTGGTCGGGTGGGGGGGCAGGGTGGGGGTGGGGGAGGGAGCCCCCACTATGGTAAGAAGAGAGCCCCGGAAGAAAACCGGGGCGGGGAGAAAACACAACGGGAGACCCGGGGGAGGGTGGTCCACCGTGTTCTTGTTGTTTGGGAAAAGATCAGTTCTCGTCATCAGGGTCTGAGAACCCGAACGCGTGAAGGTCTACCTGGTAGGTCGAGGGATCGTACATCTTCTTCCTTGGTCCGTGCATTGTATCACCATACAGCTTGGATCTGCCATTTGTCCCAGTTCTGCTTCTGGGCCGCATCCATCTCTGGCTCATCATAGGTCCCAAGACCTGTGATGATGGACATGACCTTGACCTCGTCGTCGAGGTTAGGGTCGATCCTGGCGCCAAGTATCACGTTGGCACCCTCGTCCAGGTTCTGTGTTATTCCGTCGGCGATCTCCTGCAGGTTCATCAGTGACAGCTTCTCGGAACAGGAGATGTGGACCAGGGCTCCAGTTGCGCCTCTTATGTCCACGTCGAGAAGCTGGTGGCTGAGGACCGTCTCCACAACGTCCTCTGGGTCTATTGCCAACGCCTTGCCGTAGAGCATGGTGGATGCTCCACCGTGCTGCATCACGGACTTGACGTCGTTGTAATCAAGATTGATAAGTGAAGGTTCGGTGATCACCTCGGTGATCCCCTTGATTATCTCTGCGATGATGTTGTCCATAACCTTGAAAGCCTCGTTCACAGGCTTGTTACCGACCTGCGGTATCAGCTGGTTATTGTCCAACACTATCACAGAGTGAGCGAACTGGTCAAGCTCGTCCAGACCGACCTCGGCCTTGTAGAGCCTGTCCCTTTCGATATCGAAAGGTGTTGTCACGATAGCGACAACGATGGCGCCCTGCTCGCGAGCGATCTCTGCAACTATGGGGGCAGAACCGGTCCCGGTCCCTCCACCCATTCCAGCTGTGATGAACACCAGGTTCGCGTTGCGCACCAGGCTCTCCACAGAGGGTCTGGATACGTCCATGCACCTCTTTCCGAGCTTGGGGTCACCGCCTGCACCCATGCCGCTTGTGATGCTCTTTCCAATGAGGATCTTGACATCAGCAACGGTCCGGTGCAGCGCCTGGCTGTCCGTGTTCAAAGCTATGGTCTTGGCACCCTTGATACCTATCTCGTTGAGCCTGTTCACCTCGTTGTTACCCGCACCGCCGCAACCTACTACGAGTATGTTCGGTACTCCACAGGCGAGTTCGCCCATATCCTCGGGCTCTTCCTCAAACTCGATAAGTCTCATGGGTCCACCTTCTATATTCTAGCTGTACCTATAAGAGTTGACACGCTCCAGAGCGTAGATCGCCTGCTGACATGCCCACTCGTACTTGTCCGTGCCCTTATATCTGACACAGAGCCTGTTCGCTTCCTCCAACTGCTTCATATCGCTGTCGAACCTCTTGTCCCTGTCCGACTTGCGGCGAGACTTCTTAGGTGGAGGAAGTTTGATCTTTCTGCGGCCTTCTTCTGGCATTTTATAACACCTCTTGCGGTATAGCCGTCGTTCGCCCCCGTGCCCGGGGGGCAGGTAGGGGCGGCAAGCCGCCCCAGCCCGACAGCGGAGTTGCATCCCATCTCCCTCAAGGTTGTGCATCCTTGTGGGATTCATATGATCGTGTTGCGGTCTCCAAACGCTTCTTGTCCATCTCTGGCACCCTGTTGACGAAATAATCGGCATCTGCCATGACGAAGTGGCGAAGAGCGATGCGAACACCCTCCTCCCTGTCCATGATCGTGCCGTCCTCGACGAGCTTGTCCAGCTCTTCAAGGACCTTCTTCGGTACCTTTGTGGATACGGTTTGGGTCCCGCGAGGGTCAGAACGTCCCTCGATGTACTCGTCGATGGCTTCCCTGATAGCGTCGGACTTGGAGCCAAGACCTTCCTTCTGGACTATCTCTTCCAGAGCTTCGGTCTGGTCCATTGTGATGCGGGTCGTCACACGTTCTGTGTGGCTGATGTTTTTCCGCTTGCCCATTCGCACACCTTTGGGGTAGTATCAACGATAGTGGCAGACATTAGTCCGCCAATTGTCTGGTATATGGGACTCCATATAAATACTTATCTACTCACTATAAATAGAGAAGAAGCTCGCTGGACACGTGTTCGAGCACGTCATCGCCTTGTCGGACACAATGTCAGACACTATGTCAGACCAGCCGAGGATTTGAAATAATACCACTCGTTTACATGTATGTGGCTAGCCTCAAGGAGCTTATCAAAAGGGACACTGACGGTGACGAGCAGCGCAAGATAGCAAAGCTCAAGCGCTCCCGGTCGACCATGGGATCACAACTCCATGGCTTGATGACCATGGACCGTTCAGGGCACTCGGGAAAGCGTGCAAGGTCCGATGAGCTTGTGGAGGATGGGAACGAGCTTTTCCGCCAGGGAAACTACGACGAGGCACTGAGCATCTACGATCAGGCGATCGAAGTGGACGGGCACAATCCCGAGGCATGGAACAACAAAGGTTTGACCTTGACCATGATGGGGATCTACAAGGAAGCTGTCAAGGCTTTGGACCGGGCACTTCGTCTCGACCCAAGCTACGGGATAGCTTGGTACAACAAAGGCTACGCGTTACATGGTCTCCAGAGGTTGAAGGATGCTATCAAAGCGTACGACAAGGCCCTGCTCCTTCTCCCAGACGACGCGGTCATATGGAACAATCGTGGTAATGCAGAGTACAATCTTGGCAACTACGAGGAGTCCATCCCATACTTCAGAAAGGCCGTGGAGATCGACCCGACCTACGAGATAGCCTGGAACAACATCGGTAACTCCCTGGAGCATCAGGAGAGGTTCGAGGAGTCCATCAAATACCACGAGAAGGCCATCAAGCTCAACAGAAAGTTCGATTACGCGTGGTATGCAAAAGGCTTTGCACTCTCCATGCTCGATCGCTACGAGGAAGCTCTCCGCTGCTTTGAGATCTCCTTGAGGATCAACTCCTACTACGAGGTGGCGTGGTCTCGTAAAGGCGATCTCCTGATGAAGATGGAGGAGTACAACGCTGCCCTGGACTGTTACCAGAAAGCCCTGGACATCGACTCCGAGCTCATCGAGGCGCTTGTAGGAAAGGGCGAGTGTCTGACCATCCTGGAAAGATATGACGAAGCAGAGCTTGTCTTCCAAAGGCTCCGGTTCCTTGAAAAGGATAAGGCCCTAATAGAGGTCAGGCAGAAGTTGTCAGACATCCTGATCAAGGTCCACAAGCCAATCGAGTGGGAGACCTATGGTCTGACCATTGACAATGAGGATATCGAGAAGCTCGAGTCGTTGCTTGCGACCGATACCAAGGACGACACTACCCTCCTCGCCCTTGGGACCGTCAACGCCCTCAACGGGGATCTCGACGAGGCGGAATCGTTCTACAAGAAAGCAACAAAGGCAAACCCCTACAACGAGAACGCCTGGGCAAACCTAGGTGCGATCAGGTTGAAGGAGGGGGACACTGCCAAGGCTGCGAGCTGTTTCCAGAAGGCCTTGTCCATCAATCCCGGTCACTATGAGGCTTGGATGTGCATGGCCGATCTATCGGAGACCAAGGGCAAGTTGGCGGACGCATATGAGTGCTATATGAACGCGCTCGAGGTCAAGCCTGGCTCCAAGGTTGCGAAGCGGAAGATGGAGGACCTGGAGTATAAGGCTGGTGACTAACACTAGCCATCTGCTGAAAAGGTTTATCTACCAAATGGTATTGTAATTCACTTCTTACGCAAGGGTAGCCAAGCCTGGCCAACGGCGCTGGACTTAAGACCGCAACTGGTGAGATATCCAGTCCTTAGTGGTTCGTGGGTTCGAATCCCTCCCCTTGCACCATTTCCGACCCGTCGAATGGATATGATGGTCGGAAACGGTGCGAGTGACGCTTGCAGACGCCGCATCGTGTTCGACAATACAACCAACTTCGATGCGGCTGGCGCAGAAGAAAGACAAGCGTCGTTGTCAGTCTTTCTTCTGCATCCCTCCCCTTGTTAACAGTAAGTGCAAGCGACAATGAGGATTCGGACCCACGTTCGCCCGGCCTCGATGGAATGCGACGGTGGGACGAGGCTGAACCCAGCGATTTCTGATACGTAACTCTGTGACGTAAGAAATCGACTGGTATCTTGGGGCGGGGTTCTCTTTACTCCACAAAGTCCATGTCGTACTTGCCCTCAAGGATGTACTTCATCTCATCCCGCATGGGCTCCACGGACTCCATGTCCCCGTCCCATCCCTCCAGGACATCGTAGTACTTGGCCTCGATGTCCTTGACCGCGCGCTCAAGCTGCTTCTTGATAAGATGCGCTTTCTTGCCGGTGGCGACACAAGCTATCGTGATGTAGTCACCCCGGGTCATGACGATGCGGAACTTGCCGAACGAGATATCGTTGAGCTCGCCACGGTCCTCGTCGAAGGTGTCCTTGATGAACGTCTGCACAGCAGTGAGCATCGAAGCAAGGATGTCCTCGTCAACCGTGGTGGCCGTTCCCTGGGTGAAGTGCTGCATGAGCATTCCATCCTTGGTCATTACCAGGATCTCCTGGATCTTATAGTCCTTGGCCTTGCCCTCGTCCTCCGCGTCCACGACCACTGCAGGTGGTAACTGAAGCTGACCGTCGATAGGCTTGTCCGGTGTTGGTGCTGTCTCGGGCTGCTTCATGTGCTCGGGCACATCGTCGAAGTACTGGTTCAGGTCCCGGTCGGACTGGACAGGTCGTGGCTGGTCGGATGGCACCGCGTCCACGGTCTCCATGGGCTGTGCGCCTTCGGGCATGTACTCAAAGACCTCTGCCTCGGCGGTGGCTCCGGCAGGCCTGCGTTCGGGTATCGCTCCACCCTTAGCACCGCGGACAGGTGGTTTCCTGACGGTCCGTGCACCAGCAGGTCCCTTGACGGTCCTGCCGGCCTTTTCGGGTATCTGAAGAGGTTTGTCCTCCTTGATCGCCTCTTGCTTCTTACTTGGTAGGACCTTGGCCTTCTGAGGCTCTTTCTCCTTCTCATCCCCACCAATGGCATTCAGCTCTCCCTTCGAAAGGCTTGAGTCTGGTGTGTACGCGATCTCTGCCTCTTCCACGTCATCGCTTGTCAGCCTCTCGTTGTCCTTCTTCTTCTTTCTTAAGAATATGAACAGGACAACAGAGATCATCAGAAGCAGGAACAGGACGACGACCACGATTATCAGCATTGGATTGATGGCCCCGCTGGAACCTGATGATGGGTCCTTTTCGGTTGTAAAGGACCAGTCCTCGTCCTCCACCAGTTGATTGCCATGAATGTCCTTGATCTCGGTCTTGATGAGGACAGAGTATTTGGTATTGTACTCAAGCTCCTCCTGGAATGTGATGGTGATCACGTTTCCATCCGCAGACACCACGAACATGGAGTTCAGTGGCTGTATGACGATGGTGGAGGTAAGGATGGACGTCTCATCGATATCGTGGTTGAACACGATACGGATGGTGGTCGTGATAGGGATGTTGTTGGCATCCTTATAAGGGACCATGGATAGTACCACGAAGTCCTCATCCTCTGGAAGAGGGTCAGCGTATCCACGGATGCTCTGGTTCACGATAGTATAGCTGAAATCGTTCCCATCTGCGTCCAACACCTTAAGATGGACAGAGATCCTGATGAGGGTGTTGTTGACTATCTCATCTGTTCCGGTGATATCGATAGTGTATGCTTTCCTCTGTTCAGGAACAATGGTAGAATCATCGATGACGAGCTCCCATCCCTCGGTGCCGAGATCATCCTTGGTATAGGTCGAAGAGCCTGAACGCAGAGATGGGTTAAGGGATTCAGGGAACTCGGAGGTCAGCTCGAGGGACTGGACAGTGCCATTGCCAATGTTCTCCATCCACACTGTCAGGGAGATGGTCTCCTTGGTATGGATCTCGTAGCTTGAGAACACAAGGTCCATGGTCATATGTGGTGAAAGGACGGTCACATTTGTGACATCAAGTGTGAAGTTCTCCACAAGATATCCATTGGCGACCTTGACAATGACCTCTACCTCTGTGGAGATGATGGTCATATCAGGGACCTTGGCGTCCACCTTGTACTTCAGGTCCAAGGAGAACAGGTCCGTATTACCTTTAACGACGAACGAGAAATTGGACCAGCCACTGGTCGCTCCATCGTCCATGAACTCGTCAGCATCCGACATACCGTTGGAGCAGTGTTCCGGGTTCTTCACACGGACCTCAACTGTCGCATCACCGGACATGACGTTCTCGACGTTGATGGTGTATGAGAGAGAGCCCGAGGACATGGTCTCGGACACTGTCGGGAAGACATCGACCTCCACATCTGGTCGTCTGATGTTCAGTGGGAGGTCAGTGCTTTTGAGTGTTTTGAGCGATGCTCCTGGTAGGACCCTGAACTCACCTTGGGCGGATACTAGGAACGAAGTTCCATCCTTCGCGTCGTTATTAACGGTAGCTGTAAGTGTCGCCTCGAACTTTGTGGACGATGTCAGGTTCCCTAATTCCCAGACATACTGGTAGAACTCATCTCCAACAATGAGCGGGGAGCCTTCGTCATAGATCTCATTTGAACCAGCAGTGATATCGTCGACCGTTAGGTCTGCGGGGATCTCTATGAGAACCATGGTATCGTTAGCAACACCATCGCCGACGTTCTCAATGGCAAGGGAATATGACACCTCATCTCCAAGGGTGAGTTCACCAGATGAACCTGTGAGATTGATGGTCATGCTAGGGATGACGATGGTCGTGGAGACCGTATTGGACGTGATCTCATCCTGGTAACGTTCTATGGCATCTGTGAAGTTTGCTATGAAGTCGAGTTCTACCTGGGAACCAGCAACTATCGAGTCCTTTGTTCGCAGGGTCAGGTTTATGACCTGGTTGAACGGCCCTTTCATGTCCTCCAACTTCCATCTGACGGTTCCGTCCGGAGCCAAGTTATCATCTGGATGACTAGAGGAGATGAACTCGGTATTAGCGGGAAGATCAAGGTCCACCACCAGGTCAGGGATGAGCCCATATGCCGACGAGTTGAGATACAGCTTGTAATCTATCTCATCCCCAGGGACGACCTCCTTGTCAAGGACGCTCATCTCTATATCAAGGTCAACTTGCCGTTCGAACGTGAAGTCGCACCATTCGACTATGGATGATGCATCGTTGTCCAGAGGATTGGTGGAGAAGATTCCTACTGCTATCTGAAAGCACCGTTGGTCCGCGTACATCTTTGGGATCTCGACCTTGCGTTGTGATACAACGAAATCCCAGTCAGGTTTCTCGAAGGTCGTAGTTTCGTTCGATCCGTGCTTGAACAGAGTGATGACAGTGCAATCGGGGGATTCGTAACCGCTAAGCTCTATAGCAAGAGGCATGACGTACTGTGTGGTGTTCAGGATCGGACCTACCCAGAAAGCGATGGGGTACATCCTAAAGAGGCGACAGTCGGGATCTGTTCCACCGTAGATCGATGCGAACGATGGGTTCATGGTCACGGCTGTTACACCATGGAGCGGATGATAATCCATATCGAACGGAGAGTATGCAGAGCCCAGTGTCGTGTCATGGATGTCGAACGAGAACATGACACCGTCGTTTCCAGGCTTCCCAAGTGTGCTTCCGAACATGGTCTGGTCATCGAATCCCATCTCAAGTTCCAGGACCGCTCTGAAATTGATGTCGAGGGTACCGAACATCTGGTAGTTCGAGCCTGTGGATGTTTTCTGGTACTTGAAGATGTTAGCAGGCTCGGCAGTACCTCCGAACAGGTATCCAGAGGCTGTGTAAGCAAGACTAATGATACCGGCGAACGGACCATCGCCATATACTGGAGTGTCGAGGTCCTGGAGCCTTGAGATATTGTTCAGGTCTATCTCTCTGAGCCTATAGATGTCAGGAATATGGATACTTCCTGGACCAGACTTTGATGTTGAGAAGTATAGGTTCCCTTCCTCATCCCAGGTGCTGTCAGTAACATAGTAATTGTCACCCGCCATCGGGTGGGGGTCGAAGTATTTGAACTGAAATGTGACACGGTTGTATGAGAAGAACTTCCCAATAGGACCATAGCCACCATAGACCCACTCTCCACCATCAGTTGCGAGATGGGTCAGGTTGAAATCGGTCCCTGGTACAATAGGAATGTTAGTGATCGAGGTAAGGTCTGATGATATCTCAAGCAGCTTTCCCGTCCAAGCAGAACCGACGAAAATGGTCCCGTCATCACATATCGTAATGGAGGCCAATGGCTCTCCGTTGATTGAGTTGTTCGAGTTCAGGTAGGAGATCTCCTCGTTGGCCGGGTTGTGGAAGAAGACCTTACCTGATGGATTGAGGATCCCAAAGACGATACCGTTCCTGTTGACCACGAGCTCAGTTATCTGCTCATCGGGTGGTGATATATCACCGTAGTCTCTGGAGTAGTTGAGCCTCATCTCTCCATCATCATCATTGGTAACGACGTATCCCAATCCACCTCCATCGTTCCAATCATCCTCTGTGGTGAAGTTGATGTTATCGACGGTCTCATCATCTATGACCTTGATAGGCCAATCCTCCCACCATTCCCGGGTGGCCGGGGCCTGCTCCTCCTCCTCAGTTCTTACTTCCTCGGCATTTGCCTCTGATCCACAGCACATGATGGGCAGTAGTGCCAACATCATGAGTGCGAGTAAGAACGCAAGGATAGGGGTCAGTGCGGTCTTGGGTCTTGACGCGTTACGCATGATCTCACCCGACGAAGATCGGACCTTCTTACGTAGTAAGAAAGCCTCAAAACGGCATCTCCGCTATTGCTGATTTCATGGTATAACCAGTGGTGATATATTATCTTATGTCCATAAATTGGCCATACAATGCATTTTGCTGTTTTAAAGTAATTAATAACAAAAATTATATATTGCCGCTACCACCTCACTTGGTGGGGACAATACAAATGAAGAAGGACGTCAAGAAAAAGATAGCACTGTTGGGAGACCCAGCAGTGGGAAAGACCTCCCTCATCAGACGTTACGTCATCGACAGGTACGATGACAAATATATCTCTACCCTCGGTACCAAGGTCACAAAGAAGACCATCGAGTTCGATGAACAGGATACCGAGTTGACCCTTATCATCTGGGACGTGCTGGGCCAGCGCGAGTTCAGAAAGATCCAGGATGCAGCCTTCGAGGGTTCCAAGGGAGCCATTGTGGTCTTCGACGTGTCCAGGGATGAGACCTTTGATGGTCTGGAATACTGGATAGAGGCTGTCAGAAAGATAGCCAAGGACATCCCGCTCATCATCCTGGGCAACAAGATCGATCTGGTCGAGTCCTATGACACGGCCAACGCAGAGGCCCTTGCAGATTTCTACAACACTTCCTTCTATTGTTCCTCGGCCAAGACCGGCCTGAACGTCGAGACCGCTTTCCTAACTCTTGGAAAGACGCTCATCGAGTAGGTGTATCCTCATGGTCAAGGAAGGTATGGTTGAGACACCCCAGGACGCCCTGACCCAGGCTCTAATTGATGCTGAAGACGAGATAATCTTCGATTTCTGTCAGAACCATGGTGGTCTCGAGTATGCCATGCCAATTATCAGGAAGCAGTTCGACGAGGCTGGAGTTGACTTCAGGCTCCCGACCGCGGAAGGGTTGAGGCTTGTTGTGAACAACCTCGAGAAGGTGTCTGCTTCGCTCAAAGGGCCTGATTTTGCAAAGGCTGAGAAGCAGAAGTTCCTTGGGCTTATCAATGATGCTGTGAAGAAGGGGAAGTAGGCTACCAGAGCTGGTAGAACACCCACTGGCCTGTCTTCCTTGCTTTTTCAAAGATACCTAGGACTTCCGAGATATGGGACTTCTCATCTTCGATCCTATCAGGGTAAAGGTCCCTGGATCGTTGAACTACTTGGGCCATCTCAACTGTTTTGGATCGGATCTCTTCGATCGGGATGATCCCGATATCTGTTCCAGTGTTGATGATGCTCACTCCATTATGAATGAAGGGTGGACTCACCTTCTGATATTCTGCAGTGATGTGGATACAGGCGTAACTCAAGACGTTCCTATCCTCATAGTAATAGTCGATCACACCCGGATGATGTGATCTGACGATATATTCTCGAGTCAGTTCATACAAATAGTCATGTAGATACATGAAGGTCCAGATATCTATCTGGTGGGGTTGGATGTGGCGCCCATAAATATGTGTGAACGACCCGTCGATCTTGTCCTTATGTTGTTGATAAATAACTGGGTCCATGTTCCGATCTATCTTGATCCCAAGCAGTTGGTTAATTTCGTCATGGACATCAGAGGGGTCCTCTTTGACGATCTCGATCAGCTCATCCATTGGGAAAAGCCAAAAGCTCACATCCTTCGACACGAGGGTAGATGGTACTGGTCCGTATTAGAATCTTGCGAGAAAGCCTGAGATATCTCCTGTAAGTTCTTATCGTCAGGATTGTAGTTCTCAGAACTTCAGGACGCTGCAGCAAGCTGCTATGCAGCTCACTGCGCGCTTGGATGTTAGGCTCACGAACTCACCGACCTAAACATCCAAGCACAGCCGCGGTCTCGTTGATGAGTATAGCTACCGCGCGGATCGAAGAAAGCGCTACTGTCGATGGGTTCCTTTCTTCAATCACCCTCGGAATATGATCCGCTTGCTCACCATCATCGGCACAGCCAGCGGCCTCCAAGGCATGTCACCCTGCTTCTCCACTAGCATCCGACCGAACTCCTCGAGGTTCGTGTTGTGTGGCTCCTTCTGCCCACGCACCCGAACTCCAAGCTCGCCGGACTCCTTCTCCTTCTCACCGATGACGATGATGTAGGGGATCCACTCCTTGGCAGCGTTCCTGACCTTCTTGCCAATGGTCGAGTCAGTGTCGTCGATGTCAACACGAGCACCTGGAAGCTTCGAAACCATCTCCTCGCACAGCGGTACCATCTCGTCGTTGACCGGGACCAAACGAACCTGGGTCGGTGCAAGCCAGTAGGGCAAGCTTGGTGTTTGTCCCTTCTGTCCATCCAGGTAAGCCTTCTCGAGCAGTGCGTAGATCTTCCTCTCGATAGCACCGGACGGGGATAGATGCAACACATACGGATGCTGCTTCTCACCGTCTGCATCGATGTAAGTGATGCCGTACCTCTTACCGTTCTCAACATCGATCTGGTCGGTGTTCAGAGCAGAGGCCTTCCCGAGCGCGTCCACGAAGTTCCATTCATACTTCAGAACGAAGTAGAAGAACTGCTCGTTCCACATCTCCACAAGGGCCGGCCGTCCGTAGTCCTTGACCATGTTTTGGACATACTCCCTGTTGTTCTCGAAGAACTCGCGCGTCACACGAATGGCGAACTCGAGCCCGCCTGGAACGTCGAACCCGGTCTCACGTAGAAGCTTCCTGGACAGGTCGAACCTGACCATCATCTCCTCCTTTGCCTGGTCCATACCAGCACATAGGGCATGGCAGTCAGGCATGGTGAACGCGCGAAGCCTGCGAAGACCGGTAAGCTCGCCGCGCTGTTCCACACGGAACGAGTACCTGGTCAGCTCGTAGAGTCGCACAGGCATCTGCTTGTAAGATATGGTGGCATCATGCGCCATGAGGAATTGCCCGAAGCAAGCTGCAAACCGCAAGAACACACGCTTGTCGGGTGTGTCTATGGTATACTGCCTGGCTGGGAACCTATGCATGTAGCTTTTCAGCGAAGGATGCTCGAAATCGTACATTATGGGGGACTCGATCTCCATACCACCATACCGAACGACCTCGCGAGTGACATAGGTCTCCAGAAGCGACTTCATGAGCCTACCCTTCGGATAGAACCGAAGGTTCCCAGGATCCGAACCTGGCTCATAGTCTGCGAGCTCAAGCTTCTGCATGTATCCCACGTGTGGGGGTTCCTGGGTCGCGGCCCTGGACTTGGAGATCTCGTAGAGCGCGAACTTCTCAAGCCCTGGCTCGTCAGTGAAATCGTAACCGTCGATCTTTCCCTTGATGTTGGAGATCTCGTACATCCCACCATCAGGGTCCAGGACGAACCACATGGAGCGCTGTGTCTCTTCAGCCTTCAGAGCGTCCGAGGTCTCGATATCCTCCTTCACCTTGCCGTCCTCGTCCAGCTCTGGCCGGATCTCTCGGGACAGCTCTGAAAGCGGATGGCCCTTGCAAGATACCTTGAAAGCCTTGTACCACCCGAACGGTGACCGTTTGACCTCGAAGCCCTCGCCGAGAAGCCTGGACTCGACGTCCTTCAGCAGATCGATGGCGAACTTCGGCTTCTTGGTAAGGTCGTGGCTCAAGTGAGCGTAGGGGTAGAGCATGATGTTGTTGGTGTTCACCTGCTTGGCGACCTTGGATATCTCCTCTGTGGTCTGTGTAGTGGTCCACTCCGGGTCTGCTTCATCATAATGCTCTACGCTGCAAAAGGCCATGACACACTCGTCCATGACCGCAGAGCGCATAGAGTCGTCGATCTCTTCTGCGAATCCCTTGATGTCCTTGGTCACCTCATAGGAGACCTGGTCAGAGTGAATGAGGAGTAGTCTCATTGGAACACCGAGGCTCCGATATCCTCTCCTCTTATATGATTGTTGGTCTTTGTATGTACATAGACTATAATAAGAGAGCTCACACTGTTGAAGATGAATAAGAGACCATCTTACTTGCCGAGCAACTTGTTCTTCTGGGTATACAGCACAACGGCAGCTGCAGCTCCCACGGCAACTATCACACCACCGACTATCACGCCAACGATGAGGAAGTTGGCCTGGATCTCATTAGGATGCCCTTTAGCGCCGTAGATGTTGTGTCCATCTACAGAAGTTCCCGCTGCCATGTGCGTAGACATGTTCCAGCCGTACTGCGGGGTCCAGACCTTCATGTCAGGGTCGCCGTAGAAGACAAGGTTCTCGTATATGTCCCACCACCAGCCATCGATGAGGTAAAGGATACCTACGTGAGAGATGGCGTTGGTGTATGCCTTGCCTACGGTCATGTCAGGGTCCAGGGCGAAGTCGCGCATGAAGCACTCCATGGCGAAGGTGGAATACCAGGACGTTAACCATGGGTCCACGACCTGGAAGACCATACCGTGCCTGACCATGGTTGTATGCATGTAACTGTTTGCGATGAGACAGGAGCCGCCAGAGAATCCCATGGAGTGGAGGTTTTCCCAGCGCTCGTCGAGCATGAAGCCATCAACGTAGACGGTCTGCCACTGCTGGACGATGGCGATGATGATACCATCGTGGGTCTCGACGAACCCTCCTGGACCGGTGACGCCAAGGATACCAGCGTCGATACCGATCTGTCTGCTCATGGAGATGACATCAGGATCGCCTGTGGCTCCATCTCCGCCATATCTTGAACCCTCTATTGGGAAGACCTCTTCGTAACCCCTCCATGGGTTCTCTTCCTTCTGCTCGGTGTCCCAAAAGCCTACGATACCGCCTTTGCGGTTCCCACCGTGCATGACCTCAAGCCAAAGGACGGAGCCTCTGTTCATGTTCTCGCAGGTCTGGTCCACTGCTGTGGTATAGACCGACCCGTAGCCGCACTCCTCGGAGTAGTATGGAACTATCTCGGATGTATGGATGTCAGGCCAGACGCCGTTCGGATCTATGGATTCGTCAGAGGGAGTCTCGTAAGGAGTGATGTCCGTCCTTGTGGTGTACTTACAGCCCCAATAGTCTGCTGCGCGCTCGTTGAACCTGTGCTGGTATGAGGCCCAGGTCATCGTTATCGGATAGTCCACGACCTCTTCCTTCTCGGGCTCTGTGATGGTTAGGACACCACCAACACGGGTGGAGCTTGAGCCCTGGATCCTCTTTCCACCGTGCTCATCAAGCTCTTTGTTCACAGCAGGGTTCGCCCAGATGAGGTCATTGTAGAACGCCGTCCTGGAGACCCAGTATGCTGTGTCACCTGGGGTTCCCTGGATCCTTCCAGCGTATGCTGCGCCGACGAAGGCCCTGTCCCAAGCGGTTCCGATATCGAACTGACCGGCAACTGTAATGATGGACTCTGGGTCGTTATCAAGAGTAGCGATGTTATGCTCCTCAAGGAACTCATAGACCGCCCTTCCAGTCAGGATCATACAGCCAACAGATGGGGGAAGCCTGGATGGATATGCATAGCGCCAGAACTCGTTGTTCCAAGCCTGTGAGCATGATAGCTCTGAATGCACCTCGACGATGAAGCATGGGCAACCATGAACTGCAGCTTCATACGCTGCTGGACCGACATAGAGACCGCCCGGTTCTTCACCGATGGGGTTTCCTCCCTGGTCCGCCTTGGCATCGTTGCCTGCTTCCTCGATGGAGTGGGGGTCTAGTGTTGTGAACACAACGTCAGCGTTGTCGCCCTCTAACCTGCTCACGGTGTCGACTATCCTTTCGTAAAGGTCTGCGCTGTCCTTGATGTGGGTGACACGAAGACCAGGCTCAAGGAAGGACCTGTAGCCAGTGAGCTTTGTCCGGACGCCCTTTCCACCGTGCTCTTCGGTGTCCACAAGGTAGACCTTCTTGACACCGAGCAGGTCGAGTGTGTCCTTGGTTGCAGATGGGACACCCTTTGTTGTGGCGTAGAGGAGGGGTGCGTTGAGCTTGGATGCAAGGACCGCACCGTTCACTGCGTTGTTCATGAGGTCGCCTTCCTCGTCAGGCCTGATCTGTCTCCAGCTGTAATCGATGGAGAACTCAGTTGGTGATGCGCTGGAGCCGAGGTTGACCACGGCTATGGAATACTGTCCCTCACCAAGCTGGTTGACCTCGATGGTCTGGGATGAAGCGGAGGAAAGTGCTGTTGATATCTCTGCACCGGATGGACCAAGAAGGATTAGTCCAAGGTTCTGGGAACCGGACCAGCTCAAGGTGAAGCTTGCATCGCGGCATGCATACGGTGTCTCCTCTGGCAGAGGGATCTCAACACCAGGATACAGAGTGTAATCGATAGTATACATCACAGTGGACATGAACGGGAGCCTGTCAGGGTCATCCTCTTCCTCGATGGCTTCCTCGACAGCATCCTGGACCGGGCCGCGGGTCTCGAGCCTTGGGTCCTCGTAGATGTAGTCTCCAGCTATGGGATCGTATCCGTAGTAGAGAGGCTCGTCCATACCATAGGAGATAGCGTGCCCCTTCTCGTCAAGCTCGTATGGTGGAGGAGACTGGGTGGGCATGTAGGTGACCGCAAAGGACCAGGAACCATCGTTGTAGACGTATGAACCGATCTCTTCGGAGGCCCCAGATATGACGTTCCATTCAGCGGAGGCTGCGACCTGACCGAGCTGGTTGTCGTAGATCTGCAGGTCGGGGTCCTTACCACGCTGGAGGACCTCTTTTGCAGGGCCATTGCCCCAGGTCATCTTTGCATGGATGTACTTGTAACCCTCTGGAACGTCGAAGTCGTGGTAGACCGCGTTCACAGGTGAAGGGTCCTGAGATCCCTCGAAGGTTCCGGTCTTGGTGGATTCTCCTGGGGTCTCGCCGGTGAGGGTTCCGGAGGTGACGACCTCCTCCCCAGTTATGTCATCCTCGATGACGGCAACGACGGCAGTGTCGGAGTATTCCCAGTTGAATGCAGCGATGTCAGCAGCAATGACTGCAGGGTCATCGGAGTTGATGGCGTGTGTCTTATCAGCAGGCCAGCTTGTTGTAACAGTGCTCTGCTGGGTCTCGTCGAGATTGATGGTCTCGATCATGTCCAGACCCTCTGTGGAGATGGTGCTCACATCGTCCATGAAGTAGTTGATGCCCTGGTTGCTGTTCAATGAGATGTCACTGTTCGGGTCTTCCCAGAACAGTAGTGGGTGTGCTACGACCTTGTCGTTGGAGTCCGAGTAGAACACCGATGCTGGAACAGCTGCCATGTAGGCGTAATCATCGACGATGCCGTTGGGGTCGTATGCCACGAATGTGGTCTTCTCTCCAACGACCATGTTCCGGTAGGACACAGAGTCCATACCTTCCATCGCAAGCCGACCAGCCTCAGCGGTCGGTGCGAACAATAGTGTGGGGCTTGCCATTACGGCTAGGATAAACATCCCGAACAATACGCGCCATGTCATGGGCGAGCCCTTTAGGGTAAATGACTGCAAATGCATTCCTCCAATTCGCGGCCAGGTGACTGGCCAACCCCAGATGGGGTACACTGCCTGAATGTTTCCTAGTACTAGGTGATTTTAATTTATAGTTTATGGTAAGTTGCCGAGCAACAAACATACACCAAAAAATTGTTCCAACCGTCTGCTGGCTATGGTCGGCAAAGGTTGGAACAACCTTTCTTCTTCGTTTGTGGCTCGGCAACTTCTTAGACGGATCACCCATCATCCACCTTTCTTCACTGTTTCTGGTGGGGCATCTTCTGCCCGGAGTGCTCATAATCCACCTTTCTTGATGGTTTGTGGCTCGGCAACTTCTTCAGAACCCTCCAATGAAACACAAACTTTCAAATACCGTCCGAAGGATTTAGTGGACGATCCCCATGTCACTGGTGTCGGATACTTTACGTAACCTTTTAGGCAAGGAACTGGTCGTCATCTGCACGGACGGTCAGGCTTACAAAGGAAGACTTGAGAAGTTCGATGAAGAGGCTGTCTCCATCAAGGAAGTTCAGGAGCTTCGGAAGGAGGACCTGCGATGGGTGGACCCCACGATCTCCCCCAGGTCCGACGGAGCAGATGTCGGTGGACAGCTCGACGCATATGGTTCTGTGGACATCAACAAGATCCGAGCATCGCTTCGACATGTTGTGATAAGAACCTCCACCATCTCAAGGATATGGCCTTGGGACGAGGGAGGACCAGATGACGATAAACCCCAGGAATACAACTTCCTGTGAACCCGGAGCGTCATATGACCTCGACCGCTGTTATAACCAGGCATCTTGTATTGATGCTATTCCTTCTGTCATCATTAGCGGTCATTGCAACACCTGTTCTTGCAGACACCATGGCGGTCTCGGACAAGTATGCTCATGAGGAGATCCTTCTACCCACCGACGACATGGATGTTTACACGTTCAATCTTGGAGCTGGTGAGGAGGTCGTCTTTTCCTTCACTGTTCTCAGGGGACCAGATATCTGGGTCTACCTTGTTGACGGGCCAGCTACAGATTACTCAACTAAAGCTGTAGACGATGTTTCCACAAGCTCTCCTGAGACCGTGTGGTCTGGAACTTACGAGGGGACCGGAGAGAAGAACATCGTCGTTATCGCAAGCAACAGGACCCTCGAGGTCACATACAGGGTCAACATCAAGGTCCAGCGCATCGAGATAGACCTGTTCAGTCCATGGACGGTGCTTGCAGTGATCGGCATCATATTCTTCATCATTGCAGTGATATTCCTGCTCTACATGATCTTCCGCTACAAGCAGCCCGAGCAGACGCATAGGAAAGGGCTCATAGAGGAGCAGGAGGACGTTATAGAGCTTGGGAACAGCCCAAGGGGGACGGTGGACCCATACAAGAAGAAGGGACGGCGGCGCTGAACTCCACCATTTATCCAGTCTTCTTTTTCACAATGTACTTAAACCGGGTCCCAAATAGCTAGTTCGATACTATGGGCCAGTGTTATTGTAGGATATGTGCAGAGTATGTTGATACACATTGCTCTGAATGTCATTCACACGCTTGTGCAAGTCTATACTTCTGTTCTGTTTGTAGCGGTAAGATGGTTTGTCCCAAATGTGGTCACTCGTCCTTTGACACCTGTGCCCCTGGCCCAGGTGGGTTCTGAGGCAAGCAGATTCCACATTGAGAAAGGGATAAATAGGAAAAGTCCTATCGCACGGCCTAACCCAGTTCATCTGGGTTATCATAGCCATTTTGGCTCTGTTCTAATATGCCCTTGTAGCTCAGTCCCAGCAGCAAACCTGGCGGTTTCCTGCGGGCTCCTAAAGATGCCTGGCATCTTTCCTCGTGGGAGCATGGTGGCTTTGCTATAAGCGGATTTTTCACATCCGCCCTTGTAGCTCAGTTGGGAGAGCGCCAGACTGAAGATCTGGAGGCCGCGTGTTCAAGTCACGCCGAGGGCACCATTATACATCTATAGGCGTAAGCTTGAACAGTTGTTCTGGAACTTGTTCCAGATGTGATGCGAGGAGGGTGGAAGAAAAAGGTAGCACCTCGCAACACATCAAGTCACGCCGAGGGCACCATTATACATCTTGAGGCTTGACCTTTTTCTCATCTCAAACCGCGTCCTTTAAATACACCCCTCCTAATGGCCTCGACCATGGCCCGCTCCCAGGGTGACGACGAAGAGACAGAGACCGAGCCAGAACCATCCAACCTACCCTGGGTCAGGTGGCCACTGGCGTTCTGGTCAGCCATCCTTTTCGGCATCCCACTTATCGTGGCCATCGGCTGCTTCGCCCTTCCGGACCTGGTCTGGGACGGCTTCGTCTGGAAGTATCTCTGGGGCCCTATCGTTGCAGATGGGGGTGGAGATTCTGGCGGCATCAAACCAGGCTACAACATGTTCAACACCATGGCCAATGCTGTCTGGATGATCCTTTTCGCACTATGGTCCATCAACCTCGGAAAGACCCTGAAGTGGAAACTAGACGATCGGCTCTATCCACCAGTGATCATGTTCGTCATCTTGGGTGCCATCACGCGAACTCTTGAGGACATGGTGATGATCCAGAGACCTCTCAACTACCTCTTCATCACTCCGGTCATCTATCTGAAGCTTGCCTTCTTGGTGGTGGGATGGATGTTTGTCGGTCACTTCTTCGAGCAGTTGATGAAGAAGGACAAACCCATCCCAGCCTTCGGGATCGTGGGGGGAGCCTTCGCCCTGATGAACGGTATCTACATTGGCATCTTCATTCACGGTGGGTTCACATACTTCATCCCCCACCCAGTGTTCCCCATGATCGCCTCTGTAGCGGCGATGGGAATTCTGTTTCTGACAACGAAGAATACCTTCCGCTTCTTCGCTCCGAACTACCAGACAGTTGCAACCCTCGGCGGCCTGGCAATGGTCCTTGTTGCGACAATAGCGTTCTGCGCTTTCCCATTCGACATCTCCTGGCAGAACCAGTATGTAGGAGAATCAAGGCATGCGTTTGATCCGAACTATGACGGTGGATTCCTCATTGCTGTGGCCTGGATTCTGTGCACGCTCATCATCTTCGCGATAGGATATGCGCTCAAGAACAAGCACTCCTACTTCAAGACCTTAAGCTCAGCAAGCGTCACACTAGTAGTCGCAGCACAGATGTTGGATGCAGCTGCGACCGCTCTCACGCTCCAGCTCTATCCGAACTACCACGAGAAGCATGTCCTTCCAGCCTTCTTCATCGAGGTCACAGGAACACCCATGGTGATGTTCCCGCTCAAGCTCATCATCATCCTTCCCTTCGTGTTCATCCTTGACAAGTGGGAGAAGCAGAAGCAGGGCGATATCGACTGGGGTCTTGTCACAAAGCTTGGGCTCATCCTACTTGGGTTTGCCCCTGGAGCACGAGACATCCTGCGGCTTCTAATGGGAGTATGACCTACTCGATGAGCGACTCCATGTTACAGTTCCAGCAGACAATGCTCATTGGCCTTTCTGTCACGGTTATCTCCATCATCTCACCACAGTTGTAACACTGTACCTGGATGGTCTGACCGATAAGGTCATCCGCGGGAGCCTCCTCGGCTGCAGCTTCACCCGGTGCGGGTTCACCTGGTGGAGGCATTTCTCCAGCAGCCTCCGCTGTTGGTTCTGCCTGTGGTGCAGGTTCCGGTTCACCAGGCGCAGGCTCTCCACCTTCAGGTGCAGGTGGGGTTCCTTCATCGGTGATGGATGAGAAAAGGTCATCGAAGTCGGTTGGCTGGGCGGCACCCTCCGGTGCTGGTTCACCCTCTGGCGCTGGTTCTCCCTCTGGTGGTGGGAAGTCTCCCTCTGGTGGTGGGAACTCCTCGCCCGGTGGTGGTTCTGCACCTGGAGGCAATGCAAGTGGGTCCTCTGCACCCTCAACACCCATTGGCTGCTCGCCAGCAGGCATAGGCTCCTGGTAGCCACCCATGGGCTCTCCCATCGGAGGCTGGTCCGGTGGAGGCATCTGCTCCTGCTGGTACATCGGTTCCTGCATCGGTGGGGGCGCCTGTTCGACAGGGCCCTGTTGGACCTGAGGCTCCGGTTGAGGTTCAGGAGCTGGAGCCGGGGCAGGTTCGGACTTCTTCTTGCCCTTGCTCACGACAACGACCACAGCAATGATTATGACTATCAATAGAACGACGACCACAGCAACGATTATCAGGATGATCAACCAGAACGGGAAGGAGCTTCCGGCATTGTTATTATTAGTTCCACCACCACCACCTCCACCGGTGCCATTTCCACCAGTGCCATTACCCCCGGTTCCGCCTCCTCCACTGCTGTTTCCGCCACTACCACCATCGCCACCGTCAGTAGCAGGTTCGGTTATCTGAACGAGCGCCTGCCTGTTGACCTCGCCACCCTCTCCGTCGGAAACTGTCAGATTGATGCTGTAGTTACCTGGGCCGCTGAAGGTGTGCGAGACCGTGTTCAGGTTCGCACCATCCTGACCGTCCGACATGTCGCCGAAGTCCCAGATATAGGTCAGAGTGTCCCCATCGATATCTGTTGCTGGTGGGACAGCGAGCGTTGCGGAGTAGTCCCTGAACGAGGTCGTGACCGTGATCTCACCGACCACAGGGATGTCGTTGACGTTCTCGACGATTATCGTGATGGTCTCGGAAGCTTCCTCGCCAAGGATGTCTGTGACCGTGAAGGTCACATCATATTCGCCAACAAGGTCTTGGTGGATCGGATGGAACTGGAACTCCCCAGTATCCTCATCGAAGAAAAGGTCCTCTCCTTCCACGGCCATTGGGATGGACTCGAAGTGGTCGGAGCTGTAAGTGATAGCATCACCAGCGTCCACATCGCTTCCAACGAGTGTGAGGTTCAGCCATCCATATTGGTCAAGCGTCTGGTCCTCGATCGGCTCGAGAACAGGGTCATCGTTCACGTTCGATATACTGTAGATGACATCCACATAAGAGATGGAACCATTTCCATCGTCAACGGAGTAATTGATAGTGAAGGCAGTGGAAACATCGTCGTTTGCGGGTGTAAAGGTCAATGCACCAGTGAAAGTATCAAACTCATAGTTCTCACCTTCCTCGGCATTGGCCAGAACGTCATCGATATCACAATCGAATGTCAGAAGGTCTCCGTCCGGGTCCTCGACATCGAGTGTTAGGGACACCTCGACATCCTCTGTTGCGAACCCTGATACAGTGTAGTCATAGACGCTCTTTCCTGCGACCTTCTTGATCCTTGGTGCATCATTTCTGGGGTCCAGGGTGATGTTGACGAGGTGCTCAATGGTCGAGCTCTTCTCGTCCGACGCATTCAAACGTAGCTGAATCTCGCCATACATGTCCTCGTTCGGTTCGACCTTCAATCTATAGTCATGCATCGGTCCAGAGCTGTTGTCGACTATCTGGAACACTGTTAGGTCATTGTTGAGGTAGGTCGACCATCCCGTTGGTGTCATGAAAGTGAAGGTCAGGTCGTTGACACCATCTAGATCTGTGAATATGTCTAGTAACGATAGATAGTAAGGACCGCCATCTTCCATGAGCCCATACTCTGTCGGAGCACCTGGTTTGATCTCGGGTTGATGGTTATCATCAAGATATGGGCCGAAGTGGAATCCAGTATCCCCGAGTGCATACTGTGAATTATCTCCTGCAGAGAAGTTGAACCTGTGGTTGGTTCCCTCGCCGATGTCACCGCCAGCGATGTCAACGTAATAGACCTCACCATTGGTATAGTCACCATCGCCACCTGGCTTTTCGGACATCGGATAGTCGGTGCCATCCAGATGGACCTTGACGAACCTGGCAGGTTCATTATTAGCATCTGTCCAGGTCACCTCGAACGTGTATGTATCGTCGGTCCTCCCGTTCATCGGTGTGACCAACCCATCAGAGATCGTAGGTTGGTAATCGGGAATTACAGGATCTATGCTCCACGCAAGATTGTACTGACAGAAACCGTTCTGCAGCGGACCGTCGCCGGTATAGATCATGGTAGGCTGGGTCGGGTCCCGACCTGTGGTCTGGGACAGAAGACCGACATAGGCCTTCGTGTAGTTCCCTTCAAGGCCTGTGACCGCCGTTGCTGAGAACGCAGACCTTGAATCTGTAGCTGCGATCACTATCTTGTGTGTAAAGGTCCCTGGTGCACCCTTTTGCTCGAACATCAGCCACATCCAGCACTGGGAGAAGAAGTAGACAGGGTTGGTTGCACCCGAGTAGGTGGTAGCGAACGTGTTCGTTACCGTCAATGTAATAGAGAGGTTAGTTGGGAAGTGCTCATGGTCTGGAGAATCGATAGTGAACCAGTCCCATGTGTCATAATCGTCCTCCACAATCTCCCCGTTCCTGTTAGTGGAAGCTGTGACATCTAGTGCAGAGCTCATATCATTGTAGTTATCGTTGGGTGTTGTGGATTCACGCTTGACCGAGAAATTATAGGCATAGTTGGTACCAGTGCTCTGTGTATAGAGCCTGACATAATAGGTTCCCTGATATGTGGAATGGAAGTTCAGGTCCCTTGCCACACTGGTCTCCTGGTCAAGGATCTGGAGCTGTGTGTTCTGGGCAGGGTAATGGCCAAAAGCAGTGGCCCACATCTGGGTCGCTGAAGAATGGAACTCGATGGTCACATTATCAACGGTTGTCCCACCACCCCTGCAAGTGAACGAGAACCAATCATTATCACCGCCGCTTCCGCCAGTTGCGATGGACCCAGAGACATAGACGATCTCGGCCTGTGGTAGGGCGTCGGCCTGGGCATCGTTGTTGTTCTGTTCGCTCTCTGTCACATCAGCCCTTGTTGGGATGGACGGAATATCGAGGCTGATAGGGGTGATATCATCTATCCCAGGCGGTGGTGTTGTCAGAGGAAACAGCATACCTTGTTCGGATGCAGGAGCTCCCTCCTCTACAACGGGTGTCTGGGTGTTGAACACGAACCCCATCCCGGATAGGACGAGGACCATAACGATCATGGATACAATAGCGGTGACATGTGGCCTTTTCATGGGTCCACCTTCCTCTGTTCCGCATGATATGACCGTCTGGACAAGAGTTCACAGAAAGCGCAAGATGGGCATGCGGACTTGGAATTCCTGTATTGATTCGATTCAGCCTTATAAATACTTATCGAGCCTAAGAACAGTGATGGAATTGAACTGATTTCCGATAATTCAAGCATGGACATAGCAATTGAACGACAATGTTGCAATCCGTCCTGTAAGCTTGCTAAATGACCAATTTACGTTCACTTTCCGACCCCGATCGACCTTCACATCTACTCGAACTTTTCAGAAAGGTTGAAAATTTACATATCTGGATATATAAATAAAACACCTCATACCAGAAGTGCAGGATACCCATCACACGTATATATGATGAAAAATGTGTACGAATCTTTATATATATACTCCTACCATATTTTGAATATGGTCAGCAAGGCCGGGCCCTGAGATCCCACACATCCCTTCGCCATGAGCCGTTTGCCTCGACTGCGGAGACCCACATGTCCCTGAACACGACCACAACCGTGCAATTGCTAACCGTGACAGCCTTTCTCCTTACACTCTTGAGCTTGTGTTCTGTATCTGCAACTCCCATAATAGCAAATGGACCCTGTATCACCTCATGTGCCACTGATGAGCTCCCACAGCCTATCGACCAGCCAGACCTTGTCGGCCCCTCTTATGATGGACCTGATTCCAGGGATACGAGGGGACCATTGCCAGAAGGCCCTGTGGACATCATCCTCCAGGGAACGGGCATGGACCCATCGACCTACATGGACATTCCAGAAGGAGCATCCTCCCTCGTTAGCATGAAGCTCAGGGTCGCAACCTCCGATGCTGGAGGACCGATCGGTGAGGACAACGCGATAACTGGCTTGAGCATCGATGTCGGTGCTGACGGGGACCAGGAATGGAAGCTCTCCACAGAGGGTGTTTCCAGATGGGGATATCAGGAGGTCTTCTCTGACAACGCCACCAGGACCTCCACCATCGACCCCGTGTCCAGCTCGTCCTTCACTTCAATGGCCGACCTGCGCTTTGTGGAATCAGCAGAGATCACCTCTGCCACGATGAAGCTCAGGACAAGGAACGTCCCGATAAACTATGGTACGACCACAGGTCCAGCCACCAGCGGAACGACCTCAATAGCATCCGAGGACATAGATGGGGATGGGGACCTGGACATAGTGGTCGCCGATGGTCCATCCAACACTGTTACCTTCCATTCCAACGATGACGTCACCACTCCAGGGACAGGTGATGGAACATCGTTCAGTTCAAACTCACTGGGCACACCAGTTGCCCCTGCGGTCGTCGTTCCGTTCGACCTTGATGACGACGGCGACATGGATATCGTTGTAGGTTGTGCACCCAACAACAGGTTCCAGCCTGACCTTGTTTGGCTTGAGAACCCTGGGACCTCCACCTATCCGTGGTCCACCCATACAGTTTCCATCGGTATGCTCTCGTCCGATGACATCATCATCATGGATGTGGACGGGGACGGAGATCCAGACATCATCAGCCTCTCATTGTTGGATGGTTCGATCACTGCCAACATCAATCCAGGAACCCCAACATCCTCATGGGATCAGGAGGCCGTGGACCTTGGAGCAGAGTTCGCCTCTGACATCTCCGGTGGTATGAACGATGATGAGCCAGTCATCTATGCTAGCTCTGATGAAGGGACCTATGGCCACATCAAGGAATATACACCTTACAACGGTTCCTCAGGACTCACTTTCAACGGCACCGTCATCACGAACACTGGTGCCATCTCGGCCATGACGGCCTATGACATCGACGGTGATGGCAAGCTGGAGTCGGTCTACTACATCAAGTCCCGTGGCGAGGTTCACTGGGCAAAGGACTCGGGTTCAGGATATTGGGACGATCATCTCGTGACCAAGAACGTCTGGGGCGTGGACGGCCTTGAGGTCAGCGACCTTGATGGTGACGGCTTCGTGACCATCGACGTCAAGACATCCTCCAACGGGACCATGAGCACCTTCCTTGAGCCAGACATCGGAACCCTCGGACCTTGGTCCGGAGCCCGTTCTCTCAACAATGGTGCTTCCACCTCCTTTGCCACAAGGTGTGACCTTGATGGTGATGGGACATACACAACACTTTTCGCCGACACAAGTGTCGGTAATGCTGGTTGGGTCACAGAGACCTACGCGGTCCCTGACGACCTCAACATCACGATAGATGGAGCATCGATCTACTCCAATGCTGGAAGCCTTGGGCTCGGTTCAGACATTGACCTTGACGTCACTGCCCAGCTAAAGACCGCCCTGGCCGATGCCATGGCAGAGCATGACTCTGACACCCTGGCACCTTGGGCACATTCAGATGGATATGGTAATCACTTCGAAGATGTGGAGCTTGCCATTCAGGCCAATGAGGGTCGAGGTGTAGTTCTCACAAGCCTCGAGATCGAGTTCTCTGCCAACCTCACCATTGGTGAGAACGGCCCGAGCCTCATAGACGATGTGAACTCCGTCATCGAAAACCAGGGCACAAGGGTGTTCCTGGTCGTAAGCGGTGAGACCAAAGGAGCTGTGGAGCTTTCCATAGAAGAGCTCATCTACAATTTCCCACCCGAGCTCCAGGATGGAGCAGAGGAGCTGACCATCCAGATGGACGAGGAGTCCGACAACGGTCAGGGTCTTGACCTGTGGACAAAGTTCGAGGACGACAGGGACCCATCATACCTTGTCCTTTATTCGCTCAACGGCCTGGACAACATACCAGTTGCATCCGAGGTCAAGCTCTCTGATAATCGATATCTCGAGATCGATCTTTCAGGTTCCACAGATTACTACGGCAAGTTCGGTTTCAAGGTAACAACCCTTGATGGGGACGGTGGCACGTCAACCTTCAATGTGACGGTTGATGTGGACAACGTCAACGATAAGCCCCGTGCGATGCTGTCCACCAAGGACATCATGTTCGAGGAGGAGACCGAGTGGGCAGCGTTGCTTACGGACCTGGAAATGTTCGCAGACCCTGAGGGTGACCAGCTCTACTTCGATGTGGAGTATGGGGACCTTGAGGGGGCAGGACTTGATGCTGCAGAGGTCCAGGAGAAGTTAGAGTTGGACCTGACCAACGGCATCCTGACATTGACACCAGCTACGAACTTCTCGGTATACAAGGCACCACTGACCGTGACCTGCTCTGATTCCCTTCCGATATCTGGTGAGTCAGTGACCTTGCTTGTTACAGTTACGAACCTGAACGATGGCCCATGGATCATGGCAATACCTCCAGTTCACCTTTCAGAGGACCAGCAGCCAGGTCTTATCATGGACCTTTCACCTCACATCGTGGATTGTGACTCCACGATCAGTTCCATGCACTTCAGCCTCTCACATGCGGACGGTTCCGAGCTCCAGGGTGAGGCGACCTTCAGCATCCTCATGGTAGAAGGCGCTCCGTGGCTTTACCTGGAGAGCATCACTCCGAACTTCAATGGTGAGGGCGACCTTGTCTTCACTGCCACCGACGATGCTTTGGGATCGGACATGGGGCTCATCCATGTTGTTGTGAACGCTGTCAACGATGCACCGAGCATTGTCATCACGACGCTCCGGACCGGACAGAACATCTCTGGACTCATGGTCATCGCAGGCAACGCCTACGACCCTGACAGCTCCTTCTCCGTGAGCATCAAGGTCGGGGGCAACGATTGGGTGGACCTTGAGGGGACAGACTCGTGGGGATACACCCTGGACACCCGGGGAATGGAGGATGGGATGTATCTCATCAAGGCCAAGGTCGTTGATGACCGGGGCACTGCCACTTACGATTATAGAGCGATCTTCATCCGCAACACACCATTGCCTACCGAGGGTACGGACACTGATGGTGATGGTATCAACGACATCGTTGACATGTTCCCATCCGACCCCTACGAGTGGTCCGACCTGGACCTTGACGGTGTGGGTGACAACGCGGACGAGTTCCCATACAACCCTGACGAGTCTGTGGACACGGATGGTGATGGTAGGGGAGACAACGAAGACCCTGCGCCGTTCGACCCAGAGACCTGGGACGAGTCACAGCTTTCGAACACCAACACGAACACGGGATATCCATTGGTCCTCATCGGCCCACCTATCCTGTTCGGTCTCGGCTTCATTGCCATGGGCGGGTTGTTCTTTATCCTGGCCACCGAGATAGGCTTTGTGTTCATGGTAACGCTGATAATCACGCTTTACACCAAGCTTTCGCAGAAGAAGGTCATCGACCATGAGGTCCGTGGTCTCATTCGTGGTTACATAATCGCGAACCCTGGTGATCACTACAGTTCGATAAAGAAGAAGTTGAGGCTCAGGAACGGAACACTGGCGTATCACCTGAAGATCTTGGAGGACAACGACCTCATCATGTCTAAAAAGGACGGCATCTACAAGAGATATTATCCGACCCGGATGAAGATCGATATGTCCAAGGTGCCTGTCTCCACGCAGGAGTCCATCCTCAACGCCATCGTCGATAAGCCTGGTATCAGCCGGAACGAGATCTGCACGGACCTGGACCTTTCCAGGCAGGTGGTCAACTACCACACCAAGGGTCTTGCGAACGCTGGGTTGATCACGTATCACAAGAAGGGCAGGAATACTTACTACCAACCCGCCGAGAATACGTAAACCCATTCCCCCCACCACAACACTCCGCTCAACTTAGCGCGAGCGAGCGTTGGGCGGGGAGGTGGCGGGCGGGCTCCACTGCAGACAATTCACCCAAAATTAGATTAATCTCCCATTTAATGGCCCCCCGGGAAGGTCCATGCACCGAAAACTTGATGACACCCAGGACGAAGACGAGGAAGAGAACCTCGACTGGCCCGAAGGAGCCGTACCCAGACCAGGACCCACAGCACTTAACGCCGAGGCCGGATTCCCTGAAGAGTTCGACCGCGAGGCATTCTGGGGATTCCTCTGCGACAGGTTCGGCCGTGACATAGTCACAGAATACATCCTTCAGCTCGGGCTTCCAGACAACGAGCGCAAGGTCGCCCAGGACGTCATCAACAACTTCTCAGAACAGACCAGCAAGGACCTGCTATCCGGCAAAGGGCTGGAGACCAACAGACAGATGGGACTGTCAAGGAACATACCTGCAGCCCCACAGCCAATGCCGTTACACATTGGCATCGATGAGAAGGGACCATTGTCCCAGGCACCGAGCCCACCAAAGCTCCAGGCAAGGCCTGAGGACCTCCCGCTACAGATCATCGCAGACCTCAGAGATAGGTCCTGGAAGAAGAGAGAGAACCTGCAGTAGGCCATAATGCACACTGCAGCTTCGGGGGGGAACACCCATGCCACGTAAGAAAGCAGCTGCAAAGAAGCAGAAGGGCTCGGCTCTGGAAAAGAAGCTTGCATTTTCAAAGAGGTCTTACTTCAAAAAGGTCCCTGAAAAGGAGCAGGACCTGGAAGTGATGCACGAGTTCGCTGAAGGTTATCTTGAGTTCCTCTCAACTGCCAAGACCGAAAGGCAGGCTTGCGACCATCTCATAGCGATCCTTGAAGCCAACAAGTTCAAGCAGCTTGGGGTTCCCACCAAGGGCAGGAAACCAAGCGTCAAGCCAGGCTCCAGGTTCTATGTGAACAATAGGGGCAAGGCGATCGCCGCATTCGTTGTCGGCGAAGATCCAATAGAGAAAGGCCTCAACATCATCGCAGCTCACTTGGACTCACCACGTCTCGACCTCAAGCAGAATCCGCTTTTCGAGGACAAGGACACACAGCTTTCCATGCTCAGGACCCACTACTACGGCGGGATCAAGAAGTACCAGTGGGCATCCATTCCATTGGCACTTCATGGTGTGGTGGTAAGGGGAAACGGAACCAAGGTCGACATCTCCATCGGCGAGGACGAGAAGGACCCGGTGTTCACCATACCAGACCTCCTCCCCCACCTTGCAAAAAAGAAGCAGTATGACAGGAAGCTTCCGTATGGCATCCGAGGCGAGGAACTGCTTGTCCTGTTAGGCTCGGTTCCAGACCCGAAGGCCGAGAAGGAAGGCACCAAGAACGCCATCCTCCAGCATCTCAAGGAAAAGTATGACATCACCGAGGAGGACCTGGTCTCTGCAGAGCTCCAGTTCGTCCCAGCGGGCAAGGCCAGATACATCGGTTTCGACAAGATGCTCATCGGCTGCTGGGGCCAGGACGACAAGGTATCAGCCTACGCAGCAGCCCAGGCCTTGATGCAGCTCAAGACCCCGAAGCGGACCAGCGTCATATTCCTGTTCGACAAGGAGGAGATCGGTTCCGAGGGACCGACCGCTGCACAGTCCGCTTTCGTGCCAAACTCCATCTCGCTGATCCTTGAGAGGATCGATCCAGACTTCCCAGAGTGGAAGCTCAGGAAGGCTTTAGCCAACTCCAATTGTCTCTCAACAGACGTCAAGTCAGCCATCAACCCGATCTTTCCTGGAGTCCAGGAACCGTCGAACGCTGCAAAGCTCCATTACGGTATAACCATGACCAAGTATACTGGAGCGAGGGGGAAGGCCCGGGCGAACGATGCCAGTGCAGAATATGTCGGAATGGTCCGGAGGGTGTTCAACGAGCACGAGGTCAGGTGGCAGCCTCAGGAATCTGGCAAGGTCGACGAAGGTGGCGGGGGAACGGTTGCTAAGTTCCTTGCTGTCTACGACATGGACGTCATCGATTCAGGGGTCCCGATGCTTGCTATGCACTCCATCTTCGAGGTCATAGCGGTCACAGACCTTTACGAGGCGTACAGAGCATACCAGGTGTTCATGGAACACATGGACAGACCTTGATCAGGCACTCTCGTTCCATATTGGCCAGACCTATTCTGCCTATTTACCTAGTATGTTAACGAAAACCAAAATGTTTATAGCAATTACAATATTATGCCACGGCGAACCCTCTGACAGTCTTACTGGCCAGAGGGTATTCCATCATTCACTCCGACATCGCCTGTGGGTGTTGGGGTGGTAATCAGGTCGAAGGTGCGTCTGATGATATCCAGCCTCGAGCGTAGTGTTGCCGTGGTTATGTTTCTGATCATGATTAGTGTGGGAGTCCTAACCCTCGTTGTCCCCGATATGGAGGTAGAGGCCGAGACGGGTGGTCCAGTCGAGAACCCTCTTACCAACGTTTGGTTGACCATCGGGAATTGGACTATCCAGAACGGTGACAGCATAACCCATAGTTCAAAGACCATCCGTCTCAACGGTAATCTTGTGGTAGAGAACGGAGGAAAGTTGACTCTGAACTCTGTAAAGCTCGAGGTCAATAGTCTATCGCATGCAACCCCGTTCGGCATATATGTCCGGTCAGGGGGTACGCTGATTCTCAACAACTGCAATGTGACCGAATACTTTGCCACAGGCACTCCAATGGTTGCGCATTACTTCAAGTTCGAGGTCTATGGTAAATTGACCGCGGACAATACAGATTTCAGTTATCTGTGGGGAGATACTACCGGTCCGATTTGGAACCCCCTCGAACCAAGTGGGATCCAGGTATTCGGAACGAACCAGGTCTCTATCTCGAACTGTTCATTTGTCTTTTGCGAGGTTGCACAGGTATTCCTCAACAATTCCGACGCTGTTCTGAAGGACAACCATTTCCAATCAGGTTTCATGGGAATACTGGCAACCGACTCTGCACCGATTGTGGATGACAACTCCTTCGATAGAGGATCATATGCCATCTACATGGTGAGGCCCGAAGATGGAACCTCTATCATCAATAATTATTTCCATCGTGTATATCAGACTGCAATAACGGCCACAAGCGGCACTCTGTCGATCGAGGATAACGCGTTCAGGGATGTTGGCAACTGCATCTATACAGATCTTTCCACCGTATCCATCGAGAATAATTCAATGATCGGTTCCATCGGTCGATGGAGCAACGTGGTCTATATATTCTCCTCTGATCTGACCTTCAAAAACAACGTGATAAGATACATCAATGCTACACAGCAGGGTGACTGGATCTATCCGTTCATCTCATATGATTGTCAGGACCTTGCGGTCATTAATAATACGATCTCCGATTGTGAGGGCCTTGGTATGTACATCGGCTCCACAGATAGTGCATTGATCAAGGAGAACACCATCGAGGACACCTACTACGGGACGTACATGTTCGATGCTGACAACGCCAAGCTGGTTATGAACACTTTCAAAGACAATGATATCGGTTTGAACATTTCAGAGTGTTCTGGGGTCATGTTGGAGAACAACACTCTCTCCAATGATGGATATGACATCATCCTGAACATGTCGGGGCTTGTAAGATCGATGAACACCTCCTTCGACCCTGATAGTGTCATGATCGACACTTACGATTCCCAGCTTCGTGTGGAGTGGTTCGTTGACCTCAAAGTCAAGAGCCCCACAGGCACAGCCATCAACGGTGCGAACGTAAAGCTCTTCGCCAAGGACTCGACCCAGGTAATGTCCGGAACCACCAACACCATGGGTAGGATAGATGACTTCTGGGCACCAGACTACGTGCTTGGACGCAACTCCACCTACACCTTCAATCCATATCACGTAGAGGTCAGCAACTGGGGCCAGTATGACAACTCGACCATCTTCATCACCCAGAGCCAGCTCTATGAGGTCGTGTTCGCACCGAACCAACCAACCCCACCAGGTGACTGGATCGTCAACACCTCCGAATACCTCACGAAGAACAACACCCACCTGGACGAGAACTTCGTCAAACCTGATGGTGGCAATTGGCTCGGAAACCTCACCATCCGCAACGGTGGCACCCTCATACTCGAAAACGTCAGTTTAGAGCTTCAGTCGACGTCAGCCAAGAAGTTCAAGATAACCGTCGAGAACGGCGGCTACCTCGTGATGCGCAACAGCTCAATCTTCAATAGGTTCAACTCCACATCCTCACCATACGTGTTCGAGATCTATGGCAAGGCAATGCTCTACAACACCGTCATCAACTACTCCGACGCAGGTGTTGAGATATACAATGACAACGTGAGCCTGGACGAGTGCTGGATACCTGTATCCGCAAACGGCGATGGTGTTTACTGCTACTACTCCGCACCATCTGTGACCAACTCCACTATCACAACATCCAACTACGCGGTCCATGCGAACTCGTTCGCTTCTCCATACCTTTACAATAACGACCTCAAGACCGCATCCGTCGGTGTCTACATGAAGACCCAGTGCTTTGGCACGGTGCTGTTCAATGAGATCTACCAGAACGCTGGGAATGGTATCCACTTGATATCCTCCTCACCGTTCGTCAAGAACAACTACGTCTACCAGAACGGTGGGAACGGCATCTATGTGGACTCGTCATCATCCACGATCTTTGGCAACGACATCTACGACAACGACTTCCACGGCATCTACTTCGCAGGAAGCTCGAACGCCAAGGTCCAGATCAACGACGTCTACAACAACGACCAAGATGGTATCGTGTTCGCAGGCTCCAGTTCAGATACTACCTTCCCCGTTGTGTCTGGTAACTTCATCCACAACAACAGGTACGGTGTTGCCATCAACAAGGCGGACCCGACCCTGGAGCACAACATGATCCACAACAACACCCTCCGAGGTGTGACAGTGTCCAACAGCGCAGAGCCGCTCATCGGTGCTGGGAACATGATCAAGAACAATCCATACGGCATCTACTTCGATAACGCCGCTGGAATGGTAAACGGCACCAACGTGTCCTTGAGCGCAATCGATGGTATCTACACATCCACAGCCACTCCGATCATCATAAATACAGAACTCTACGGCAACTACGGCCGTGGCATCTATGTGTTCTCGAACTCCGATGTCTGGATAGAGGGCTGTCTATTCGAAGGCAACAACCGTGGTATCGAGACGTTCACAACCAATCCAAGGGTCGAGGACTGCACTTTCAACGACAACAACCACAGTATCTACATGACGTCCTCGTCACCGGTCATAGCGAACTCGACCTTCAGTTCATCGAACACGAAGCACTTCTACCTCTCCGTGTCCAACCCAAGGTCCATCGATAATACGATACCTGCTGTGACGGACATTTACCTGTCCGAGCCAACATCCAAGTTCTTCTATGCTTGGTGGGTTGACGTCAAGGTCATCGACCCATCGTTCAACCCAGTGTCTGGAGCATCCCTCAAGGTATACGACAAGGGAAGCAACATGGTGATCAACAAGACCACCGACGACCAGGGTTATGTCATGGGCAGGATCGTGGACCAGTACTCCATCCAGGACAACAACAACGACAAAGATGGAGCTGACTGGGGACTCATCATACCAGAGAAGACCGACCTTACGCCACATAACTTCACAGCATCCGCAGATGGCTACGGAGACTCCTTCAAGGTCGTAACCGTCAACACCAACTACCTCAAGAGCGGTGGGACTCACATCGTCATCACCATGCAGGGAACACGCGGACCGAACGCCCCTGCCAACGTGACACCGTCGCAGTCGCACCACCTCCAGCCGAACATCACGTGGTCCCCTTGTGTGGACCCAGATGGAACGGCTGTGCAGTATCATATCACCATCACCAACGAGACAGGCGGCGTCTTGGTCAATGACCACATCACGACCAATAACTACTACAACATCACGTTCGATCTTGAGTATGGCTCTGGCTACCACCCATACGATGTTGACATCTACGCAGAGGACGCGGACAACGAGACCTCCGTGGTAACAGAGCATGTCCTTGTGATAATCAACACTCCACCGGAGCTCGAGGGCATTGGCCCGGTCTACCTGGACGAGGGCGACACCCTCAATCTTCAGCTCAACGGAACGGACACTGACACCAACCCTGTGGACGTTCTGACCTACGGCACCAACGGCACGATGCTTACCCTGAACACAAGCTCTGGAGCTGTGAGCTGGGTGACCGCCGATGGTGACGTTGGTGTGTATGTTGTTAACTTCACGGTCACCGATAACATCGGTGGCTGGGACTACACCGTTGTGACCATCACCGTCAACGATACCGGTGGTGTTCCACCAACCAACAACACCCCACCAGTGGCCGTGTGCGGTGCGAACCAGACGGTGACTGTGAACGATACAGTGACCTTGAACGGGACGGACTCCTACGACCCAGATGGCGATGGTCTGACATACGACTGGAACTGCACCAACAACGCCACCTACAATGTCTCTGTGACGTTCACCAACGAGAACTCGGCATCACCGACGTTCACACCGACCAAGCCTGGAACCTACAACATCACGCTGCAGGTGACAGATACCAACAGCACTGGGACCAAGACCTCCGAGCTTGACTACGTATGGATCGAGGTCATCCAGAACAGGGCCCCAACAGCTGTTATCGTCTCACCTGACGACCAGGCAACGTTCAACAACACAGATCACATCATCTTCAACGCGAACCAGTCCAGTGATCCAGATAACAACACACTGGAATACACGTGGTACTCCAATAGGACAGGCACCAACGAGACCTACGCAGAGATCGGCACTGGTATCGAGCTGAACACATCCTTGCCCGTGGGTATCCACACCATCACACTGAACGTTTCTGATAACAACGGAATGAACTCCAACGCTTCAGCTACCATCGAGCTTACCATCCTGCAGGGTGTAGCCAACGATCCACCTGTGGTCAATCTCTCCTATCCACAGCCCGGCAGGCGGTTCCTGAAGGACCAGCTCGTGGGGTTCGATGCGTCCACAAGCTCCGACCCAGATGGTGATACGCTCAAGTTCACCTGGGAGTCCAACATCTCTGGTGTGTTCAACACTGGAGTTGGAACATCCTATGAAGCCTTCAGCACGAATCTCGAGGAGGGTCATCATAAGATCACACTGTATGTGGATGATGGAATGGGACATAATGTGTCTGCCAACGTTAACATCGAGGTCTACAATCGAGCTCCTGTTGCAGAGGCTGGAGACTACGACCCTGTGAACAAGGGCGAGACCATCTCGTTCTACGCTGGAATGTCCTCCGATGCAGACCCATCCGATACCAACCTTACATACCAATGGGACCTGGATGACGATGGCACCATCGAGGGCAATGGCATCTACTTCAACAGGACCTTCGCTGACGCGGGTAGGTATTCAATAAGGCTGTATGTCAACGATGGCTCCAAGTCGAACCACACATCATCGGATGTTGCGGAGTTCAGGATCAACACACCTCCAGTGGCTGTCTGTCCAGAGGACATCACCGATCAAATGAACCAGCTGGTGACGTTCGATGCAGCAAACTGCACTGACGAGGACGAGGGCGATGAGGTCAACTTCACCTTCCGGTGGGACTTCGGTGATGGCACAAACCAGGTCACTCCGTCCCTGACCATCACCCATGTCTACACAGAGGCTGGTGTCTTCAACGTTACCCTGAACCTGTCCGATGGATTCGCCTGGGACACTGACGAGATGCAGGTCACCATCGAGGGCACGAACCTTCCACCTATACCAGACTTCATCTTCTCTCCAGACAGGCCGAGCGTTGATGAGGACGGCGAGGTCGAAGTGACCTTCGACGCTTCAGCATCCTACGACCCAGAGGATGACATCAACGACAACGGTGTCATTGATGGGAAC
>JANQNL010000141.1 GCA_028279585.1 Thermoplasmatota archaeon | reverse complement strand
AATGTACCATAGTCTGTCCCTGTGGACGTCCAGTCATCCAAGGCTGTAGAGTAGTTCATGGCAAAGCTTGCGGCTCCCGAGGTTATCGTAGTGGTCACGAAAGTGACGTCGTTGATGTTCCCGTTGACCTGCAGCTCCACCTTCATGTCGTGAGACCTGTCTGGGACCAGGTAGTTGTCCAGGTCCCCGATACCATCAACGTCGACAGCGAGGAGCGGGAAGTCCGTGGTCCGGGTCTCGGATGCCATCGCACTTCCGAAAAGGACTGCAGCTGTCGCTACTATCATTGCAATGACCATCACCGCGCTTGCGGTCTGTGCCCATCCACCTACTCTTGTGTATCTCATGGTGCTACGGTCCTTTTTCAGCATAGCTCCTCGTCCTCGGACTCAAGCTCGACGTCCGATACCTCCAGGTCCTCGTACGGGTCCTCATCATCAAGGTCTCCGAACGGGTCGTCCTCGTCCTCCCAGGAATCTTCAGGAGGTTCGTCCTCATGCTCCAGATGGACATCCTCGTCGCCCTCGATCTCGCAGCTTCCCCGGACCTCCTCCTTGTACTCCTCCCCCATATCCTCGTCCAGGTAATCGCTGAAGTCGATGTCCTCCTCCTGCTTCCTCTTGCCCTTCTTGCCCTTCTTCGGCTTGGATGCTTCATCACCATAGAGGCCTGCAGCTTCCTTTTGTATCTCCTTGTCGGATTTCTCGACGATGTCATCTTCAGAGGATACACGTTTCCTGTCCTCCTCGGTCCGCTCGTCGTACTCATCGTCGTCCTCTGTCCTTTCGGTCATCTCCATGCGGACCTCCTCTGTGGGCTTCTTCCGCATGAAGTAGAGAGCAACGATGACCACTGCGATGAGCAGGAACACCACAAGGATGGCCACAAGGACTATCAGGAAGGTGTTCATCCCACCGCCACCTCCGTCCCCGTCCGTGGCGTTACCGTCTGGCTGTGTGCCGTCGGTTGTGCCTGAATCGATGGTGATCGACACGGACGTAGAGGCATTGTTCACTCCGTCGTAAACGTAGAGGGTGATCTGGTGTGTGCCTGACTCGATGTATGCCTCGATGTCCATTCCCGAGCCAAGGTAGGTGTCGAAGTCAACGAACCAGTGGAACTCGAGCTCTGAGATGGCCGTATCAGGATCGGTTGTCCCGTTGGCAGACAACTGAACGGTTGGCGATGTGAAGTTCGCGCCATCTGATGGACTCATGATGAAAGGCACGGGTGGAAGGAAGACCTCTGGAAGGTCCACGACCACAGTCACTTGCGTGGAGTTCGGACCGTTACCTGCAACGTCCGTGACCCGAAGCTCGATGGTCGAGGTCCCTTCGTTGAGAGGCATCGTAAGGTTCGCTTTCACAAGCTTACCGTTGTTCTCGATGTTCATGGTCAATGTGTCCACTGCGGTCCAGTTCCCGAAGGTTGCATCTGCAGGTCCTTTAACCCGATACTCGACCTTCGATGTGTCGATGCCTGATGCTGAATCCCAAAGCCAGATGTCGAACGGCACGTTCGATGTGGCGTATATTATCGAACTTTCAGGCTTGTCTATCTTGAGAAGCGGCAATGTCGTATCGACCTTCACCTCGTACACCGGTGACTCGAACGGACCATTCTCTGCCTTGTCCGAGGCGCGCCACTTGATGAAGTGGCTGCCATCCACCGCGAACTCATGCTGTACCGAGACATTGATCGCCATTCCATTGGAGACGCTAGTGTCCACCTCGAACTCCCCAGCCTGCAGGTCGTTCCATGATCCCCACATGGCCGTGGAGCCTTGTGCCAAGGCATACTGGATGGACCCTATGTCCACTCCTGAGCCTCCATCGTCCACGACCCTGCATGCCAGGGTCTGCGACCTGTTGTCGAACCAGCCCGTGCTCGATGGTCCAAGGTTGATGATGTCGAGACCGTCAAGGTCCACAAGGGCCTCGACCGTGCTCACGTCACCGAAGTTTCCGAAAGCGTCCATGCTCCAGATGTATACCGTATTGTACCCGGACACGAGGCCGTCGATAGTAGATCTCTGGACCGGGTGGAACAGATTGAGCGGGGATATAGGACCCTTGGTGATGAGGGATGTCTCCCACTCTATCTCCAGGTGTGCATCCCCGGTCCTTTCCATGTACTCGACCCTGAAACTGTGGTAACCCTCGTCAAGGTTGACGATGAACTGGCTCGATGATGCCGTTCCCATATGATCGTAGTAGAGCACGTCGTCAATATAGATGAGAACACCCTCGTCAGCATCGACATAGAACGTGTAGAGCGATGTGTAGTTGCAGTAGAGATAACCGAGCCACCTGGCGCTGAAGTGGTCAACGTTGACCTCGTATGCAGGGCTCCATGGTCCCCAGTCGGTCGTATCGAAGTGAAGCGTCTCATCAAGCCGAGCCAATGCCAGTTCTTCGAAGTTATCTGTATTGTAATAATGTCCCATCAGCCCACCGCTCTCCAAGGCCATGGTCCCGTTGGTGGTACCTGAATTGTCTGTGAGGCCAAGGAAGTATTCGGTGTAGTTGTAGGACATCTGCTCCAGGGTCCCGTTGTAGGTGGCCATGTCCTCGCCACCAATCCATTTGAGGAACATCTCGTCGTCGTTGTCTCCGTTGAATTCCTCGTCATCGAAGGCATCGGGATGGATAGTGATGTTCGTGATGTCCTCCGGTGCTTTATCGTCCACGCGAAGATACGTGGAAACGTCTGATCTGTCCACGACATCCAATGGCTGCAATCCAGGTTTGCCGATGTTGGTCAAGGCCACGCTATACATCACACCAATGGCCTCATCTTGTGCGGTCGGTCCTGGGACCGTTACGTCGATGTTGCCCATCGCCTGGGACGGATGGATGCTTGAGCCGCTCCCATTCCTGACCTCGATGTCATACTCGTCCACAGGTGGGTATACGTCCATGGTCCCCTCGTAGACCGCTCTCATCCCGAAGATGTTGAGCGAGTCCCCACCTGGTATCCAGCTGCCGTTCACACTGACGTTGCCCATGGCCGCAGAATGGATGACAGGGCTTCCGTATATGTCCAGGTCGTTCTCGACCTTGAGGAATCCCGGATACATAGCAGTGATGTTCGAGCCTGTAGAATTGAAGATCGTGACGTCCAGGTCCAACAGGTTCTCTGTTGGGAAGTTCCAGTCGAAGGTGAATGCGAAAGTGATGTTCGAGCCAAACCCGTGGTCATCCCTTACACAAGCCCCTGTCTGGAGGGACACGAAACCTGCTCCATCCACAACGGAGAAACCTCCCCCGTCAAGACGGAGCGTGATGTCGTTACCAGCAGCATCCAGATGCAGGTCGACGCTGGCGATGTCCGCGCCTCCAAGGGTATCCGTGACATTGATCTGGATGTGGTTGGGGCCTGTTCCGGCAAAGCATGTGGTCCCACCGGTGTGGGTCTGCATGCCGATGTCGTAGCCATCAAGAAGCTCGATGGTTGAGATAGATAAGCGGTTGCCATAGATGATGTATGCCTCGCCGCAGTCCGCCCTGCCGTTACCCGGGCCATCTGCGCTCATGGCAGAGACCATGACCTCGCCGAGGCCATCGCCGTCGATGTCACCGACGTGAAGTGCACTTCCAAGTGAATCGTATGCACCATCACCATAGAGCATCAGGTCGGCGTCCGTGTCCAGGTCGTAGGTCGAGGCCATTGCTCCACGGCTACTACCATAGACCATTGCAACCTCTCCATACTTGGTGCCAGAGTCATCCATGTTCTCTCCGTCCGGAGCGGAAAGCAGGATGTCCACATACATGTCGCCGTTGACATCCCCCATTGCGCACTTGGAACCCATATGGTCACCCGCATCGCCTCCATAAAGCGCTATCCCGTTGAGCTGTGTGATGTTGAGCTCCTTCCTTGTGGAGTTTCCATCCTTGGGCCCCAGTCCCATGAAAGATGAGTTCGAACCCCAGGTGAGGAATGCCTCGCCGCCTTCGTTCCTTGCGTCGCCGGGTCCATCCCCGTACGGGGCTGTGGCGAGCATGTCCAGGAATCCGTCCTGGTCCACGTCCCCAAGCTCCACTTCCTTGCCGAGCTGGTTCAGGAGTCCGTCGCCGTGGACGGTGAGGTTCACCCTGTCAGCCATCCACATCTCACCTGTGAGCGTGGCCCTTTCGTTCCCGAGCACCACAAGATAGGATCCTGCATTCTCGATGGAACCGTCGAAACCATCTGTCTGGGGAGCCCCCACAATGATGTCTGCGTAACCGTCAGCGTTGATGTCGTCCGCATCTAGCCTCCATCCCATCTTGGAGCCTTGCTCCCAACCCCAGAGGACGCAGTCGTAGTGGTCAGGGAACACTGTCCCCCAACCTGTGGTGTTGAAGATATAGATGTCAGCAAGAGATGCTGAACCGTAGATGATGAAGACCGCACCCACCGTGGAGTAACCGGTCTTGGAGCAGATGGGGCTTCCCATAATGATGTCGTCGATGCCATCGTTATCGATGTCTGCAACCGCCAGTCCCTGTCCCATCTCCTCTGTGTCGATCTTGCCATACATCCTGACATCGCACTCAGTGTCAGCGTTGATAGAACTTCCAAGGGAAGCACGAGACCCGCCATAGATGACGTAGACCGCTCCAATGTTCTCCCTGTATATGGTGGGGGTAGGAGCAGGTAAGCCGAACCCAGGTGCGGAGATGAGAAGGTCGTCGATGTTGTCGTCGTTGACGTCCCCCAGCTCTATCTGGGTGCCGAACATGTCCTCGGACATGTTGCCCTTGATAACGATGTCCGGGGTCAACGTGGATAGATCGATATCAGCTGTCCAGGAGGACCTGTCCTGTCCGTAGAAACAGTAAACCTCTCCAGCTCCAGGATACCCGGTCTCATTTCCAGCGGCGTACTGGGCTGATACGAACAGGTCGTCCATTCCATCGTCATCGATGTCGCCTGTAGCGAATGCCAATCCGAGCTCATCTCCCACTGGACTACCACCGGTCGCTCCAGTGATCTTGATGTCCGTGTTCGAAGAGACGGTATGTGAACCGAAAAGCCCTGTCCGGCCTTCCACATCCTCGGCCGTGAGGAACGTGGTCGGGACGATGAGCATCGTTATCAAAAGGAGCGCGCAAAGAGCACAAAGAAGCCTCAGTTGTTTCATGTATACACCTCAAGGGTGTCTGGCAGTATGGCAATACCAGAAGCAGGTAGCAATATGCCTAGGGTATAATAAAGATTTAGTGGAAACTTAGGTCAGACGTTAAAAACGTCTGACCTTAACATACTATATACTACCCTATCCGGAGGAAACCGAAATACCACAACAGCCCGATCATTATCCCAAGTCCGATCATGATAGGGACCGTGACACGAAGGATCCATACCCATATCGGGGTCGTCTTCCGTTCGTGGATGTGGTCATCCTCGTCAAGCTCTTTGTATCCTTCAGGAAGCTGCACCCTTCTGTCCTTTCCGAACAACCACCACTTGAAGAGCTGCCAGCGACCGGTCTCTGTGAGGTCCCAGTCATCGGTCTTTTTGAACTCCCTGTCCTTGAGACCAAGCTCGTCCTTGCGAATGGATAGGTCAGCTTTTCGCAGACAGTACTCCAAGAGCTTGGCACCGTTGTAATAATCACCGTTCCTAATGGCGTAGTCCGCCTTGTTGTAGGCATCCCACATGTGCTTTGAGTGGAGTCCGCGGCGGTCCACTTCGTTTATGGCCTCGAAGGTGTTGTTGAGCTTGCGCTTGATGAGCTTGTGCTTGTCCAGAGCTGGGCCTTGGTCCTTTCTCTTCTTCGGTCTCTCCCCCACCTCGTCCAGGATGGCCTCGATCTCCTCTTCCTTGGCATCCCAGTCGACGTCTGGACTGCCTAGTTTCTTCCCGACGTATCGACGCTTCCTTCCAGATCTCTCATGGCCAGCTGGAGGTAGGGCCTTGACGTCCTCCCCTTTGCCCTTGAGCCTTCTCCCTTTCATCTTCTTGTCCATGACGTCAAGCTGCTGCTTGAAGTCCTTTTTCTGTTTTTTCAGGACCTCGTCGATACCAGGTTCTGCAGCTTTGGCCTTGGTGGAGGTGGCTGCGGCCCCGGTGCCGGTCATCCCCTGCCTCCACTTCTGGACAGCTTTCCGGATATCCCCCTTTCCGCTCGCCTTCCATACACCGCATATCTGGGTGATGTTCTTGGCAAGCTGTCGAGGGATACCCCGGCCTGTTAGCTCCCGAGGTTTGGCATCAGCTAGCATGTCCAATGAAGTGTAGCCCATATCGTAGAGCTTGAACCCGACGGTAGGGTCTACCCCGGGTAAAGAAATGAACTTCTGGACCGTGCGCTGGCGGTCTGACATTGACTAGAGATAGGACAAGGGGGGATAAATCCTTTCCCCGGATATCAGGCTATCCTGTCGAGCGTGAAGCTGCCGACGATGGATATCTCCTTCTTGGAGAACTTGTACTCGATCCACTCGCGCGTCTTCACAGTGTCAGCGGTCCCACGGACCCTAATGAAGTTCCTGGACTCCTCTGACTTGAACTCGATGATACCGGACATCAGGTACTCCACCGCGTTGATGTCGTTGGGGTTATGGATACCGATGGCCATGTCATACATGCCGGTGACCTTGAACTGGTTGCCACGGGACATCAAGGCCTGGACCAGTGACAGCGCATCCTTGATGCCGATGTTGGTGACGACGTTCGAGAACGAGTTGAACACGAGCTTCTGGATGCCCCACTTCTGAAGGAGCTCCTGCTGGACCCTATGAACCTCCTGCATTATGGCGTTCGGATCGTTGGGGTTCGAGACAACGGAGACAACAGGTGAAGGATGGGGCTGGATGCCCATGGATGCCGAGTATGCGTCGATGTATCTGACAAGGCCCTTGCGCTCATACTCTATGTAGTTGGGGACAACAAAGGACATTCCGCCCTTGATGTCGTCCGGTGACTTGCCAGTTAGAACGATAAGGACTGGTATCTCATCCTTGAGGGTGCATGCTGCAAACGCGTTGAGAAGGACCTCCTTGCCGATGAAGGATGGTCCGAGCACCAGAACGTTGGACTTGAACGGTAGGCCGTCACCCATGAGGTCGTCCAACCTCCTAACGCCTGTGGATACCTTGGTGATCTGTCTGACCCTGACCCTTGGTCCATCCTGCTTCTTGCGCTTAGAGATGAGGGACTTTGCCTTCTTCTGGAAGAATGCGGCCTTCCTATGGGTTGGGTCGATCTCCAGGGCCTTTGTGAAGAAGACGTAAGCCCTGTTGTATGCACCCTGTTTGAACGCTTCCTCGGCAACAGACACTATCTCGTCCACTCCCATGTAACCGATCTGTGCAAGGTCTGCCTGTGTGACCTTGTCCTCGGCCTCGAGCTTGCCCTTAGCGCCACAGTTCGGACACTGGACGGTTATCGGGCGCTTCTCGGATGGGATGGGGACCGCAGTCCCGCACTTTGGACACTCGATATGTGATGCAGACTTCTTCTTGGATGCATCTGGAACCTGCTGGAACTCCTTGGGTCCCTTTCCACGCCCACCAGTTCCAGACAGGGATATCATCTTGGACTGTTGCTCCGCGTCGGGCTGTGCTGGTGCTGGTGCAGGAGCCGGCTGTGGCTGAGGTTGTGGCTGGGGTTGTGGTTGTGGTTGCGGGGCCGGCGCAGGCGCAGGTTCAGGTAGTTCCGGCTCTGGTTCTGGCTCCACAAGTGGTTCCATTGGCTGGATGGGTTCTCCCCTCTCAGCCTTGCGCTGGCGGACTTTGTCCTCCAGCTCCATGTGCTCGTCGCCTGTGATATCGAGCTTTGAGCGTAAACTTGAAAGTAATGCACGCTCGTCCTCGGAGATCAGGCCATCCATCCATGCCTGCTCCAGGGCGGTCTCGTAGACCTCGAGGTTGTGCTGTTTCTGTTGGGCCTCAGCATCGGCGCCATCGTCCTCCTTCTCCTCCTCCTTCTCCTTCTGCTGCTTCAATTTATACTGTCGCTGCCGTTCGGCCCACTCCTCCTGCAGCTTCAGTTTCGCGTCCTTCTCCTTCTGCTTCTGGGTACGCTTGCGCTCTGCCCATTTGGAAAGGTCTGGACCTTCTGCCCCATCTGACTTGTACTCTTCTTCCCCCCATTCCTCCACAGGTGCCATTTCTGGTAGGTCCTCTGGTGGCTCCTCGTCGGTAGCCTCTTCCTCCTCATCCTCATCTTCCCAGGTGACGGTTCCCATCTCCCCCTCGTCCGAGTCGTCTTCCTCTATCTCTATCTCGGGCTCTTCGACGTCCTCGTCATCCTCGTCTTCTTCTTCTTCTTCTTCGGGGATGTCCTCCTCCTCTGCAGGCTTTTCCTCCTCCGGTTCCTCCTCCTGCTCTGGCTCCTCGGTCGTTTCCTCCTCTGGTGCCTCCTCTTCCTCCTCAGGTCCTTCCTCTGCGCCCCCTTCTCCAAGGAATTCCTGGACCGCGTTGTGGATCTTGTCAGCAGCGGACGCGCTGATGCCCTTGATCTCCTCGAGCTGTTCGACCGTAGCTTCAGCAAGTATCTCAATGGACGTATAGCCTGCATCGTACAGGATGTTCGCCTTGAAGGGGCCAATGCCTTGAACCTTTTTCAGCTCGTCAACAGCTTCGATTCTGGAAGGGTCGCTCACAACGTCCACCACTTTAGGAAATATGTTCCCCCATTCTCTATAGCTGGAAGCTGTCCAAGCTCCCCGCTTATAGGAGATTTCATAATCTTGAACTAGCTATTTATTATTTCTGTTGGGCTTAGTGGTACATGGGGCAAAATATGCACTACCTACGACCCTAAGACCCCATCCATCCGCAATTGTACATAGGTTATGGGGAAATCAGGCGATTTGGTATGGGTCAGTGCGAAGTAATCACCAACCGGAGCTGGGAACTCAGCAGATGGGTTGATCCTGAAGAAGTCTCCAACAGAAAGGGTGCCGCTGAAGTCTGTATCAGTGTAATCGATGTTCGTACCATCCAGCGTCATGACGGGATTCTCGTAGTAGACGTCCATGGTGGACTGGTCTGTGAGGTTGAACAACATGACCGTGAAGTTCTCTGGAACGTCCTCTGGTGTTGATGTTACAACGTTAAGGATGTAATACGGATCTGGATTGAGGATCGTCCCATTGACGCCTGTGCATGAAATGAGAACCAATGGTGGGTCTCCCGCAGCAGGGTCCTCAAGGACATGGATGAGACAAGTGTCCGTATCGTAACCGCCGTTTCCGTCGGAGACGTTCAGAAGGACGTAGTAGTCTCCAACCTCGTAGTAGACCGTGGAAGCGTTCCTCTGGCGTGAACCGTGTGGGTAGCTGAAATCGTTATCAGTGACCCCATCTCCATCGCCATCCTCGTCCCTGTTGAAGTCCCAATTGTACAGCAAGGTATCTCCGTCGGGATCTATAGAGAAAAATGCAGAAACATTCACCCTATCGTTCACGATAACAGACTGTTCGTCAGGCTCGGCACGGGCTGTAGGGTTGTTGTTAGAAGAGCCGTCCCCGCCATCGCCTCCGTTGCCATTGTCATCATCATCGTCGGACTCCCATGGCTTGAACTGCCACAAGACGCCGCCAGCCACGGCTGCAGCTATGACTATGCCTACTACGATAGCGATAGGGACCCACTTGGGCATCGCTTCTTCCGATGCCATTGAATCACACTCCGACCGATGAGCTCACTCGAACCCAGGTCTGATCCTGTCGGTGTTGTAGCTTTCGAGGACAGCGTAGTTGCACCATACGCACCTGTAGTTCCAGAGGCCATCCCAGCCGCTGAATCCGTCTGGCATGATCCTGTATGGTGTGCCACACCTTGGGCACTCACCACGAAGGAGCTCTTCTGGGAAAGGAAGGTCGTCCCTCTCCAGCTCCTCGTCCATACCCTCTTCCTCATCTTCCATCTCGGATGGCATGAACGCCTTCTTGCGCACGTGCACGATCCTTGGGCCGAAGTATGGAATGACCTCGGTCTTGGCCATATCGTCGCCGACGATACCGCGCTGCCTCCATCCCTCTTCCTTGCCCATTGAAAGGACGCCGCCGATGATAGGGGCGACGATGGTGATCTTGATGATGTTTCTCATAATGGCCTGGACAGGGGAGAGGGCCGGGATCTCATCCTCTTCGGCCTCTTCCTCTGTTGGGACCACGATGTAGCTCATGATGACCTTTCCAAGACTGCGCTGGATAAGGATCTCCATAAGCGCTGGGTAAAGGAACATGAGTAAGAAAAAGAGCACAACTGATACCGCGATGCTGATGATGAGCTCCACCATCAGGTCCAGCGCGTCAATGTAGTTGAACACTCCAGTAAGTATGCAAAGGACACCCACAGCAAAACCTACGGCTACAAGGGAATCGATACCGAATCCTATTCCGCGTTTTATCCAATGCTGGCTGGGTTCCTGTCCGTAATCCGGATAATCTGGTTCTTTGGCATGACCAAGTGCCATGGGATACCACCTTTTAAAAAGCGATTTATAGTATATCAGGGCCGTATATAAATATTTTCCTTCCCAGTCCACCCTGGAGGCTTATATTTCCAGCATAGGACTGGGTTGCCCCATTACTTGAGCGTCTCAAGTTGACTTATGATGTTCCAGATGAGAGTTCTGCCGTGGAGTGGGATGTTAGGGTCGTTGGCGAGCTCGTCTAGTATTGTCAGGGCCGATGCGGTCCTGACGTCCAGTGCCTCGTCCTTGTTCAACAGCTTTTCTTTGGACTCCTTTGCCCCGCGTCTGATGTTCCTTGGAACGGATGTATCCTCGGCCAACTGGTCAAGGACGGTCACTAGCTGCTTGATCTTCGTGTCTGTATCCATACGCCCACCTACCTTTTTCTCACTGGATGATGTCTGGCAGAATGGCCCTAAATTCTCTTCTTATTGTTAAGTCTTTTGGACCTTGGATTAGACCTTCCGAGTACTCTGGGGGTGTCCCCGAGCTCCACCCTCATGCCGTCATATGCTGCAAAGGTCTTGATGCCGGTCTTTTTGGTTATCCAATCTGACTGCATTTTGGGCTTTTCTCGCAACACCTTCAATCCGAAGTGTGTCAAGATAGCAAGCTCGGGTTCGATCTCTCCGATTATGTGTGCAGAATCCTCTGTAGAGAGGTGGAACGGGATCTTGCCGTATAACGGCCTCGTAGAGGCCATGATAAGTAATCGTGATCCGCGGTGTGCGTCAACCACGGCCTGTGTCAGGTCCGTGTCCGCGATGTATGAGATGGTACCCCAATCATTGGTAAGCTTGAAGCCGACGGTCGTGGGATCCGTGTGCTTGGATGGGGTGAAGGTCACTTTCATACCCTTTATCTCGCACTCACCCTCTGGCTCGGCCTTGATGACCTCCTGGACCACTCGTTTGTGGTATTCGGAGATGGCTGGTCCTATCTCATCAGTCCCTTCCAGGACGGACTTCGAGGCTACCAGTGTCCCTCTTTTCACAGTGGTCCCCTCGGTCATCCCTTCCATGAGGATCTCTGCGTCGTTGTAGTGGTCTGGATGGCAGTGCGAGACGAGAATGGCGTTGGTCCTGGTAGGGTCGAGATTGTAACGCTTGAGCTGAGATAGAGCAGTAGGTCCTGGGTCTATGTGGAGATTTACATCTCCTCTGTAGTAAAGACCACCAGTGCTACGGGTCTGGTAAATAGTTGCGAACCTCCCCCCACCTGTCCCTAGGAATATGAGCTGGGCCCTTCTGGCCATAGTATCCCCACTTTGCGTGGGCGTCCCGACATCACAGGTCGGAAAGCGCGTGGCGAGACTTTACTCGTACTCCATCTCGAACTTTCTTCGCATCTCTTCAGAGACCTTGACCTTGTTCGGGAAATGCTTGAGGATGATGATGTCACCCACGGCCTGGATCCACCTGTAAGGTACTGTAATTGGCACCCCACCGTCGACCAATGCCTCATTGCTTTCCTGAACGAGCAGTCCCGTGACCTGGTTCTTTTGTAGATCTACGACGACCTCGTCCACAACACCAACCTGTTCTCCGAAGTTGGTGAATATGGCGATGTCCTGTAGGCTGGTTACTTCGTCTAACATTTGTAACCCTCGGTAATGTTAATGGCTACGGCAATGTTGTTTATATACTTTATTCTTTTCAAGGGACTTGGAGCTAGGTGTTCTAACAACTGCGAGAATTGACTCGAGTAACTTTTCTTCGTCGTTGGGACGATGCATCGAAAAGTTCTCGCCGCAGCCACGCGCGACCGTCGACTACAGTCGAGCGCGGGCGCGGTTCAAATCTGCCCCCTCTCCACTATAGTTGTTTAAAAATGAGTGGAGAGGGGGAGATTTGAACTCCCATAAACACGATCTGCAGTCGAGCGCATAGCCGTTCTGCCACCTCTCCACAGAGAAGTAGGGGCCACCGAAATGTCTAATCTCTCATAAACCTTTTGCAAAGAGAGGCCAGTGATATCTCAGATAGGATTCTCCGGAGCCATGCTCGGTATCCCCAGACCAATGGTCTTCGGTTTCTCCCTGGACAGAGCATCGATTATCTCCTCGATGTTCTCCTCTGCCTCCCTGTGGCCGATGTCGATGATCTCCTGGATGTCCTTTTTCCTGAAGTCGAACTGGGAGTACTCATCAGTGTTTAACGATAAGATGTAATCAGCAAAGTGCGAAAGCTGGTTGAACCTGTCACGCTGGATGATATAGAAGGCCTGCATCAAGATGGCTGGGATGTTAGTCAGAAGATCAGGCTGCATCCTGCCAAGACAATCCACGGCAAGGATCCTGTCGATGTTGTAGTACCCAAGTGCCCTTATTGGAAGCAGCTCTACGGTTCCCCCATCGATCAATCGCCTGTTATTCACCTTCATTGGTGTGAAAAGGCCCGGTATCGCAGACGATGCCACGACAGCATCGATGACAGAACCCGAGTCAAGGTAAACTACCTCGCCTGATTCAAGGTCCGTGGCAACCACCATCAAAGGTGTCTTCAGGTCCTCGAAGTTGATGCCACCAAGGTAGGGTTCCAAGACCTGCTTCAACTTCTCGGTCCTGAACAATCCCGTTCTCGAGACATGGAACTCCACCAGGTTGTTCCAGAGCCCGGACGTCGCAAGCTCGGTCATCTGTTCTACTGGCATACCGGAGCAGTAAGCAGCAGCGATGATGGATCCCATGGACGCCCCCCCCACAAGATGGATGGGGACCTCGTACTCCATCAGCACCTCCAAAACACCGATGTGGGCGAATCCCTTGGCTCCGCCACCAGACAGGGCGATGCCTATCCGGGTGTCCGGGTGATGCTCCACGATCTTCATTGTCCTCTTCTTTGGAGGATGAACGATGGGCCTACCCTCGGTGATGAGCCTTTCCTTCTTTGCGCGTCTTGCAATGCTGCGCTTATCCAAAAATCCCTGTAAAGCGGCTCCGAAGTCCTTTTTCCTTGCAGCTTTTTTCAAAGCCTTCTCTTCACCGGTCAGATGAACATCGATGTCTGTTGACGGAACTATCTCTTCTCGAAGCGAGCACCATCCACCACCCTGCTCGTGGATCTTGACAATGCACTCGTCAATGGTCTCCTCAAGCTCCCCCTCCGATACGACCTCATTGACCATCCCGAGCTTCTTCGCCTCGGACGCTGTGATCTTGGGGTTGTCAGAAATGAACCTCTGGTAGACCCGCTTGCCTATCCTGAACGGAAGGCTCAAACCCATTCCCATGGCAGGTGGTAATGCGATGGCGGATGTTCCAACGCGGAAAACAGAGCGCTTTGTCGATATCACACTGTCCGCGAGCAGACAGATGCCCAGTCCACCTCCAGCCGCCACCCCATCCACTACAGCAAGGATAGGTGTCTTGGTCCGCAGGATGGTCCGCTCAAGCTCAACAAGCGCCTCGAAGAACTCGTCGATGGAGTGGATGTCGCCATTGACAACGTTGCGTAACATCATCTTGATGTCCGCTCCGGCCGAGAGGTCACCGGTCTTGCCACGTATGATGATGCCATCTG
>JANQNL010000138.1 GCA_028279585.1 Thermoplasmatota archaeon | reverse complement strand
CTGGGGCTTGCTGGTCTTGGCGACCTCTATGTGACCTGCACCTCCGAGCACTCCAGGAACAGGACGCTGGGGGAAAAGATAGGTAAGGGCCAGAGCCTGGAGGAAGGTCGCAAGACCATGGTCCAGGTCGCCGAGGGTGTTGTTGCCACCAGGGTCGCATACAAGCTCGGCAAGAAGTATGATGTGGACCTACCTCTGACCAATGCCATTCATTCTATTCTCTTCGAGGGCGCCGAGCCAAGGACGTTCCTTGACATCCTTATGAGCGAGACCGAAGAGGTCGTCTGAGGCTTTCGCATGCCCCGGATAGTACTGGCCTCGGGTTCTCCAAGACGTCGTACCATATTCGAGGCCATGAGGCTCGACCATGTGGTGATCCCAGCAGACACGAAGGAGCTGGGGGAAGGGGAGCCAGTGCACGTTTCCACCACCAATGCTTACAACAAGGCCCTCGCGGTGAAAGGGGAAGGGGACATCGTGGTCGGCTGCGACACCCTTGTTGCTGTGGACGGCCAGATCATCGGAAAGCAGGACAACCCAGACGATGCTAAGAAGGCTCTCCTTACATTGAGTGGCAAAACACACCGGGTCATCTCTGGCCTGGCTATACTCACCGCAGCCAACGATCATAGGATCATTACTTCAGACACTACCCTTGTGACCATGCGTGAGATCTCCGACACGGAGGCCCAAGAGTACGCTGACTCTGGAGAATGGCAGGGAAAAGCGGGGGCATACAGCATCCAGGGTGACGCATCGATGTTCGTAGAAAGCCTCCAAGGCTCGATGTTCAACGTCATCGGCTTCCCCCTCGAAGCTTTCATCGTCGCAATGAGGTCGGTCGGCATGGATATCTCGGAAAATGCAGCTGGCCTTGAACCTGCGAAGCTTTTTCCAAATGGACGACTCCCCTCTGGAAGTCTATAATAATGTTTTAATAATGCAAGGGTAATAACCAGCCTGTGGCCATGCGTCACGTCCTTTCTTCGGAGGCACCCATTTGGCTCAACAACCTGTAGCTGCGTCAACCGCTCCTGCAAAGCCTGAGTTCAGTATCAGGGCGCTCATGGGTATCATCATACCCCTCTTCGTCGTAATAGGCACCAGCGTATGGTATCTCCTTTTGTGGTATTACGGGGAGAACATGTCCATGACGGCCAGCGCCCTTGAGGTGTTGGACCTTCAGAAGTGGCAGTGGCTCGTTATCCTCCTCGTGGCCATATCCCTGGTGTTCATGTTCATCTGGATGTACATGCACAACTGGTCCGTCTACAAGCTTCCTCCAGACGCCTTCGTTCCTGGTGAAAAGACAACTGCCAAGAGTGGTGACGTCGTGGTGACCACAGCGGTTGCCGAGAAGAAGGAGGAGAAGAAGCCCGAGAAGAAAGAAGAGGCCAAGGTGGAAGTGAAGAAAGAGGAGCCTAAGCGGGCCAAGTTCACTGTCACCAAGAAGGAGCCAGAGGTGAAGGTGGAGGCCCAGAAGAAGAAGGAGAAGAAGGAAGAGACGAAGGTGGAAGTGGTGGAGGGTTCCAAACCCAAGCGCCGCGGCTACAATATCGTGACCTTCCCACACGCTGTTGGCGGGGGCATATACTACGACTCTTACATCAGGATCGGGACCAATACGATGCTGAAGTTACGGTCGGAGTGTGTCGAGGAAGTCTATCTTTTGTGATCCGATAGACCCCTGGCCCTACCCCCCAGTAACACCCAACCAACCATCAAGCTTTAAATACAATAACTGCTATGAGCCCCCTTCACGGAGGCAACCCATGGCCAGAATGCATGCCAGAAAGAGAGGAAAGTCGTCCTCGACAAAGATCTTCCACGCCCAGAAACCAGACTGGGTAGACATGGAGAGCGACGAGGTCGAGGAGCTCATAGTCAAACTGGCAAAACAGAACATGACATCAGCCCAGATAGGTCTCATCCTTCGAGACCAGCATGGTGTACCAGATGTCAAGCTCGTAACAGGAAAGAAGCTCACCAAGATCCTCGCAGATAATGGCCTGGCCTCGGATATTCCCGAGGACCTCATGTTCCTTCTTCGCAAGGCCGTCAGGATGCACGAGCACATGAAGGCCAACAACAAGGACCTCCATAACAAGAGGCAGCTTCACCTGACAGAGGCCAAGATAAGGCGTCTGGTCAGATACTACGTCAGGGTGAACAAGCTCCCTGTCGACTGGAAGTATACCTACCAGAAGGCAAAGCTCCTGGCAGAGTGATCGAAGCCCCCCTCGCCATGTTCCTACAGCATGAGCGTAGCTCTTATCTCCATAGGGGCCCTCTTCCTCATATGCATGCGAGCGAGCAGGCCGGACTTGGAAGTTGGATATCCATCAATGATTACCACAACTTCCAAGTGCGCAGTATCGCAGCCCGAAGGGATCGATACTGCTGTAAGGGGAGAGGTGGATCCGGCCAAATTGAGTGCAATGCACTCAAAGTGGCGGAGTTTTCATCACGAAGAGATGAAAACGGCCAGCACAGCGAGCTCTGGGTGGGGATGGATGGTGGGTGGGGTTTGAGGGCTCCATGGAGCTACTAACCTAGCTAATTTATAGCATGGAGCAGATTCCGGTCATACCTTGTTGAACAAGGGGGGAGTGTATCATGGACCCTGAAGCATCCAGGAAAGCATTGGCAGAGCTCAGCCTCAGCGCTGACTTCATTTCTGCCCTTGTGGAAGCTTCAGAGGTCGTCATCAAAGGCACTGATGACAAAAGGGTTCGTGTAGTGAGCCACTTCGACGCTGACGGTATCTCCTCCGCAGCGCTCATATCCCAGGGTCTAGAAAGGCTCGGGATGCGTCCCCACGTCTCCTTGCTTAAAGGTATCAGACCTGAGAGGATGGCAAAGATAGCCAACGAGGACTACCACCTCATCATCTTTGCAGACATGGGCTCTTCCGCCCTGGAGGAGCTCTCCGCGGTCATCAACGAGCATCCGGTCAAGAAGATCATCATCCTGGACCATCACCAGGTCCAGGTCCCTGAAGAGAAGCTTCCACAGGGACTATACCACCTCAACTGCAGGGACCACGATATCGATGGAGGCAAGGATGCCTCCGCTGCTACCATGTCCTTCTTGCTCATGTATACCATCGACCCAGAGAAGAACCTCGACCTCGTCGAGCACATGATCTGCGGTATCGTGGGTGACAAGCAGGACAGGAACGGCCTGACCAACCTCAACAAGGCAATTGTCGACAAGGCAATGGCAAAGGAGATGGTCCAGACAAAGGCCATACCAGCCTTGTGGGGCGACAACATTGCAAAGGCCCTGGACTCCGCGTATGCACCACTCATTCTCGACATGGTCTCTGGGGACGAACCCCCACAGGAACTACTCAAGGAACTTTCCATCCCAGAAGGGGCCACTTTCGAGGACCTGAACAACAATCAGCTTCGGTTCCTCACCTCGACCTTGGCCATCAAGCTCCTGCGCCAGGGGGTCCGACCTGAGGTCGTAAAGCGTCTCACCAGGACATCATTCTTCAACACCAAGGGCGAGGACCTCGTACGGATGTCCAAGCTCGTGGACTCCTGCGGCAGAGAAAATGAAATGTCCACAGGCCTCATGGCCCTCAACGGGGATGAGAAAAGCCTGGCCCGCAGCAAGGACCTCTACAACAACTTCACGACCAATGTTCGAAGCGCGTTCATGGACATCTACAAAGATGGTGTGAGCGAGACATCGAACTTCTACTACTTCTACTGCAAGGAGGAACAGGCCACTATTGCTGGGACCCTTGCAGAGCTTGTCATGGACTACCTGGTCCCCAAACAGAGACCTGTGATCTCACTCACCCCTATGGCCGAGAAGGACGAGTATCAGGTGTCCGCTCGAGGGACCAATGACCTGGTGGAGCACGACATGGACCTTGCCAAGGCCATGAAGGAGGCTGCAGAATACTGCCAGGGAAGCGGTGGGGGTCATCCGATAGCGGCTGGAGCATCCATTCCGCACCACAGGTCCGCGGAGTTCATGAAGAAACTCGAAGAGGTCTTTTCCGAGCAGAACTTCGTCAGGGGCGGTTTCCTGTGAGCCCGGACATCGATGTTGAATTCGAGATAAAGGTCACTGCTCCGGATGCGGAGACCCTGGAAGTCGTCTACAAAGCTTTGATCGCTGATGATGACGAGCATGTGACGACAAAGCTTGACAAAGATCACCTCTCAATAACAGGCTCGGAAAAGGCGATAATGTCTGCTTTGAGAACCCTCGATGACGTCCTTGCAAGCCTAATTACAGTGGAAAAGAACCTCATCGAGATGTGAGGTTAGAGTTAACGATTGTGATGTCTAGCCAGGGGTCTATCTCAACCGTTTAAGTCAAAGATAAAACGTTTAATAATATGCTAACATGGTTGCTCAATGCCTCCAAATGATAAGTATTTACAGATGGGCATCCGCATCGGTCTCGGGGTACTCGGTGTACTCATCGTCTTTGCGCTTTGGGCGCTCATTGCTAGGTATAGCAATTGGGCCCACACCAGCAGTCATTTTCCTACACCCTACGAGACGTTGATGCGGATGAAGATGTTGTTCATCTCCAGACAGGAGCTCAACAATACATCGATCTACGACCATGTCCTGACAAGCTTGCGGAACTGGGGCATAGGATACCTCATTGCAGTGATCATCGGCATTGGAGCGGGAGCCCTGATGGGTGCTTCAGAAAAGATAAACCAGGTGTTCATGCCTACAGTGCAGATAGTCCAGCTGATCCCTGGACTGGCGTGGATACCGATCGCTCTCCTTCTTTTCGGGCTCAACGAGAGGTCCACTGTTTTCATGATAGCCATCACTGCTGTGGCCCCCATCGCGATAAACACCGCAGGAGGCATGAAGAGCGTTCCAGACATCTACAGGCGCACGGCCAAGGTCATGGGGTGCACCGTGTTCGATAGGTTCATCTACGTCACTGTACCGGCATCCACCCTACCGATCCTTAACGGCCTGCGCATTGGCCTTGCCAATGGCTGGAGGGTCCTTATCGCTGCAGAGATGGTCCTGGGTCTCAACAAGGGCCTGGGATACTCCATCATCCAGGCAAGATGGTCCCTGGACTACGAGGCAGCCTTCGTCTGTATCGTGGTCATCTGTGTCATAGGGTTGTTCTTTGAGAAGGTCCTGTTCGCAAACCTTGAACGCTTCATGGCCAAGCGGATGGGAATGACGGAGGGGATCTGATGGACATGAAGGTCAAGAAGGTTGACAAGGGATTCCCTGACCCCAAGACAGGAGAGTTCATCCAGGTCCTCGAAGATGTGAACCTGAAGATCGAGAAGGGCAAGTTCTACTGTCTCATGGGCCCATCTGGCTGTGGCAAGTCAACGCTCCTTCATATCATGGCTGGAATACTGCGACAGGACAAAGGAAAGGTCATGATGGGGGGAAAGACCATCAAAGGCCCTTCCCCCAAACTTGGTGTCATCTTCCAGGAGCCCTCCATATTCCCATGGATGACCGTGAAGCAGAACGTAGAGTTCGGGCTGAAGGTCGCTGGGTTCCCAAGGAATGCTCGCAGTGAACGAGCGCAGCAATACCTGAACCTGGTCGCACTGAAGGGATTCGACGATCACAGACCTCACGAGATCTCAGGAGGGATGAAACAGAAGGTAGCCATCGCTCGAGCCTTGGCAATGGACCCACAGATCATGCTCATGGACGAACCGTTCTGCTCCCTGGACGAACAGACCAGGAGGAAACTGGACGCCTCGCTTGTAGAGATCCACCACAGGTCGAACAAGACAACCGTGTTCGTCACCCACAACATCGAGGAGGCTTTGCTTCTGGCAGATGAGATAATCATGCTGTCGATGCGGCCAGCCACGGTCAAGAACGTCATCAAGGTGGCCCTGAACCATCCACGTGATCCTTACGATAAATTGTTCCTGATGATGAAGAAGAACATTGCATCAGAGATTGACAGATGCTGCTTCGAATGTGCGACACCGGACTTCCCATGCAGCTGCCAGGAAGTTAACCTGGAGGGTCAGTGATGGGGGAGGTCTATGACCAGGAGTTCCTGGAGAAGGCCAGAGCCACCCGGGCTCGAAACCAGTACATCATCTTTGGAGCGCTTGTGGCAGCAAGCATCCTTCTTCTTGTAGGCATCGGAGCCGTTGCCTATGCGCAGGAGCAGGAAGCGCGAAAGAACACCCTTGTTTTCGTATACCAGGACAGGGTGGGAGACTGTGTATCCATAGTGGCCTACCAGAAAGGGTTCTTCGCAGCTGAAGGACTGAACATAGAGTCCAGGGTCTACAGCTCTGGACCTGCATGCACAGAGGCCTTGACCATGGGTGGGGGGAACATCGGGACCATGGGGGACACCACGGGCATCATCCTTACAACTACAAATGACGCATACTCTCTGCTCTGCTCACACGGAGGAGGTGAGGATCGCCACAGGATCATTGTCGGAGAGGACTCTGGCATCTACTCCCCAGCTGACCTGGAGGGCAAGAGGATCGCTGTGAAGTTCGGGACCTCCACACATGGTGGTCTCCTTTTGTTTGCAAGCGAGAACGGTCTGGACCTGACGGATGAGCTCAAGGACATGAAGCCCTCGGACCAGCTTACAGCCCTTGACTCCGGTGTGGTGGACGCGATAGTAGCTTCCGAACCGACACCATCGCAAGCTGAAGCCTTGGGGGGAGCCAGGGAACTTTCAACACTTGGAGGACTGGACAATTCGTTCCCCCTCCTACTAACGGTCAATAAAGCCTGGGGGGAGGACCACCAGGACGAGGTGGTTGCATTCCTGCGTGCCATGAAGAAGGCTGCAGACTTCATCCGGGATAATCCGGACGAGGCAGCCCAGTTGGTCGCCGACGTCTCCAGCACGGACGTGGAGGTCATCAAGACCGCCATGGCCAACCACTACCTCGAACTTCGGCTGGACGACGAGCTGGTATCGAGCCTGAACAATATGGCCGGATTTTTAAAGGATCAGGACAAGATCGACCAGGCCGAGGATATGAACGGTAACATTGACAGAACATACTGGAACAAGGCTTTCTGAGGTGATGATATGAAGACAGATGATGAGATGCGAAAGACACTGAAGCGCTCCGATTTCATAGCCGGAGCTGTAGAACGGGATGGTCTGATGACCGTTAACTTCAAAGAGGTCACCCAGTGGTCCATCGAGCTTCTGAAGGAGACCACTTCGCCAGACCCGACCAAGGTGTTCCTGGAGGTCGTGAAGGGACTTGAACCCCAGTGGACAGGCCTCACCGACCTTCCCCCCAACGGGGTATGGCATCACTGGATAGCACCGGGAGCTGTTATCGCAGCTCTTCGCAACGCAGGACTTGCCAACATGAAGGACGAGCACATCGTCGAGGCCGTCGAGCGCGGAGCTTTACTGCCAGGAGGGACCTGTGGGTTCCTTGGTGTCTGTGGGGGATATGCAGCCACTGGCATCGTCATCGCCATCGTCGGTGAATCCACACCCTTGAACGATAAGGAGCGCGGTAGTGCAATCAGAGCTGTTGGAGAAGCATCCATGTCCGGCTGGGACCCAGGCGGTCCCCGTTGCTGCAAGCGTGCAACGTTCCATGGCATAGAGACCGCGATCAAGATCCTGGGGGAGATGGGGTATGAGCTGGAGAACACTAGCATGCAGGGTGCATGTGAGTACTTCGGACTGAACGAACAGTGTCTGGAGGATGACTGTCCCTACTACCCTAGCTGATCAGAGTTCTGTGAACATCCCCTCGAACTGCCCGAAGTCCAGAGCCTGCTCTCCATCCGATAGCGCCATGTTCGGCTCTGGATGCACTTCCACCATCACACCATCAGCCCCAGCCGCGATAGCCGCAAACACCATCGGCGGAACAAGTTCTGAAGATCCTGTAGCATGCGATGGGTCAACGATCACTGGGTACGGGCACACCTTCTTCAGATACGGAACCACAGCAAGGTCCAGTGTGAACCTTGCATGCGAGGTGAACGTCCTTATCCCACGCTCACACAAGATCACTTCCTCCTTCCCAGAACCAACCAGATATCGAGCAGCCTGCAGGAACTCATCTGCTGTTGCAGACATACCACGCTTCAGCAGTACAGGCTCTGGCCTGGTAGATAAAAGCTTCAAAAGCGAATAATTGTCCATGTTCCGAGTTCCGACCTGTAGAATGTCAGCCACTCCAGACAGGATCTCAAGCGACTCCTCGTCCAGGACCTCGGATACGATGAGCATCCCATGGTCCAGCTTCACCTGTTCCAAGACCTCTACCCCCAGAGCGCCCATGCCCTGGAAAGAGTCTGGAGATGTGCGCGGCTTATACAGTTGACCACGGAACAACTCTACCCCAAGCCCAGAAAGGAACGTTGCCGTATTGACCGCCTGGTCCTCGGTCTCTATGGCACATGGACCAGCGATCACCACTGGCTTGTGCTCCTGGCCATCAAAACGACCTTTGTACCAATCAAGACCTTTCTGACTCGGCTCGGATGTCATGAGTGCTGAAGATACATCATAGGGGATAAAATTTGGCACAACCATTCCAAGGCCATTGATGGATTTCTGTTGCACCAGTTAATTAAAAGATTACAATACAACAAGAAATCTGGCCAATTGCAACATTACCATCAGTTAAGCGTGTTCATAACCAAAACTTTTATACCCAAACCCTTTTAGACAGAACGTGGACCGATGAGTTGGTGGCTTATAGTCTTCATCGTCGTGTTCTTGATCGGTCTTTTAGCACTCATCAAGGGCAGCGATGTGTTCATCGACGGCGCGGCCAATATAGCCCGCGGCCTAGGCGTTAGTCAGCACCTTATAGGTTTAACGCTAGTCGCTTTTGCCACATCCCTTCCTGAGTTTGCTACTTCGGTCGTAGCTGTGATGCAGGCCGAGGGCGGCCTCTCCATTGGCAACATCATCGGTTCGAACGTTGCCAACATCTGTCTTGTCCTTGGTACTGCAGCGTTCATCATCAAGATCGAACCATCCCCAGAGTCCACCAGGGATGCTGTGTTTATGAACATCTTCACGTTCATATTCATACTGCTGGTCGTGATAGATAACAACCTGAACCAGCTCGATGGACTGGTCCTTCTCACTATCTTTGCAGGCTACGTCTTCTATCTCTATACGACCACCAAGCTTGCAGTGGACACAGAGAAGACCAAGATCTGGAAGAACCTGGCAATGGTTGGGGTCGGGCTTGTTGCTTTGGTCGTGGGCGCATACTTCCTGGTCTGGAGCGCTGTAGGGATGGCAGATGAGCTCAATGTTCTAACAACGCTCATAGGTCTGACCATCGTCGCCTTTGGAACCTCGCTTCCAGAGCTTGTTACGTCCATACAGGCAGCCATCAAGAAGAAGGCAGAGATCTCTTTGGGAAACATCATCGGTTCCAACATCTTCAACGTGGTCTTTGTCCTGGGCTTTGTTGGCATCATGTCCCACAAACCGCTCTACATGCCAAGGTCCATCATGATAGAGACCTTCCCGCTGCTTGTTTTCGTCTCCCTTCTGGCCTTGCTCTATACCAGAAGGCACATCGGAAAACTCCAAGCCTGCATCCTACTGGGTCTCTACGTCGTGTTCCTTCTGTTCATCCTGAACATCGACGTGTTCCCGTTCACGCTCATGCCCCCGCCACTTGGGCCGTGACCGAATAATAGATTAATCGTCCACACATTACCTGGGCGATGAGCTTTTACGAGTCTATAGATAGAGCCTGCGAGCTGAACGGGTCCATGGTCTGTGTCGGTCTCGACCCTGTCCTGGAGAAGCTTCCTGACCATCTTGTGAAGATACCAGGGTCCATCCTGGAGTTCAACAAGGCGATCATTGACTCGACCAAGGACTCTGTGTGTGCATACAAGCCGAACGCTGCGTTCTATGAGCAGTATGGTATCGGTGGGATCAAGGTCCTCCACGAGACCATCTCATACATCCACAAGGTCGCTCCAGAGGTCGTGGTCATCCTGGATGCAAAACGCGGGGACATAGGCAACACATCCAAGGCCTACGCAAAGGCAGCGTTCGAGGACATGGACGCGGACGCTATAACACTGGCCCCCTACATGGGCTCGGACTCCCTGGGACCGTTCTTCGAGTACTATGATAAAGGCTGCATAGTCCTTTGCAGGACATCCAATCCAGGTGGTGCAGACCTCCAGAACCTCGAGACCGGTGGAATACCGTTCTATGAGGTCGTGGCAAAGAAGTGCGCAGAGTGGAACACCAACAACAACATCTGTCTAGTCGTTGGAGCTACCGTTCCAGAAGAGCTCAAGAGGGTCAGGGAGATCGTGGGTGATGAGATGCCGTTCCTTGTTCCGGGCATCGGAGCACAGGGCGGAGACCCTAAAGCGGTCATCGACAACGGCCGAGGGAACGGGAAGAACAATCTCATGGTCAACTCATCCCGAGGTATCCTATATGCATCTGCCGGAGAGGACTTCGCAGATGCGGCTCGGCAGAAGGCCATCGAACTCAAGGACAAGCTCAATTCTCTGCTGTGAGCCAGACATGCTCTAAAGCACACGTTACAATAACATTCATATAGTCGTGACCTCTACTTCTATACTGGGCTACGATTTGGAATGAGAGCCCTGATAATGGAGGAGCCACAGTGCCTGAGGTCCCAGAGATCGAGATAATGAAGGACGAGATGTCCGCATCCCTCAAAGGTAGAAAGATCGAGAGGGTATTTGTCAAGCACAATGCGGACCTGTCAAGCTTCATCGAGTTCGACCTCTTCGAATCTTTAGAAGGTGCAGCTATAAAGGACCTTGACCGCAGGGCCACAGTTCTCATCTTCCACCTCGATAATGACAGGTCGTTCCTTGTCAAGCTCTACACGTTCACCGAGGTCACTCTGACCAAGATGTCCAACTTCAACGAGAACGATACCCAGTTGGTCCTGGACCTGGACAATGGCGGGTTCATCTGGTTCAGCGGGATACGTGTTTCTGACTCTTCGGTCACATCAACAGAGAACGTCGAACAGCATCATTTCTTCGACGAGCTCGGTCTGGACCCAATGGACAAGGCGCTCACGGTGGAGGAGCTTAAGGAGAAGCTCCGAGCGTCCAGGGGAAAGCTCAAGAACAACCTCATGACACCATGGGTCGTAGCAGGACTTGGAGACCTCTACACCGACGAGATCCTGTTCGATGCAAGGCTCCACCCGAGCCTGGACGTCTCGCAGATACGTCACAACGAGGCGGAGTCACTCCTAAATAGCATCAGGACGGTCATGGGAGATGCCATGAACCTTGGTGGTAGTTCAGAGAACAACTGGCATCACCTGGATGGTTCACTTGGCAAGTTCGACGAGCACATAAGCGTGCACCACAGGGCAGGACAACCTTGTTATGTGTGCACCACTCCCATCAAGAAGGTCAGGTACAATGGAAGGTTCGCATACATCTGCCCGAACTGCCAGCGGTTCAAGCGCCGTTGAGCTGGAGTCCTTTCCTGAAGACCTGTCCCCAGACCCTATGTTCAGGATCCTTTTCCACATCTGCTGTGCACCATGCTTGAGTGGAACGCATGACATGCTCTTGGAGCGAGGTATAGGTGTGGATGGGTTCTATTTCAATCCCAACATCCAACCCTACAGTGAATGGCAGAAGAGGCTGGACACCATCAAGGAGTATGTGAAGGAGAAGCCTTTCTTCGTATACGTGGACCCGACCTACGAGATAGGGACGTGGCTTCGCAAGGCCATCAGGGAAGAGGATGCAGGCCGGAACCGATGTGCGGTGTGCATCAAGCAGAGGCTGGAGAAGACCGCGGAGTTTGCCAAGGAGAAAGGCTACAGGGCGTTCTCTACGACACTGTTGCTGTCCACGTACCAACCACACCTGCTCATCAAGGACCTGGGGGAGGAGGTTGCCAAGGACAAGGGTGTGGAGTTCTTCTACGAGGACTTCAGGGTCAAGTGGAGCAAGAGCTTGACGCTGAGCCGGAAGATGCGGCTGTATAGGCAGCAGTATTGTGGGTGCGTGCTGTCGGAACAGGACAGGTATCTGAAGTAGAGCTCACGCTACTTTTGTGAAAAATACCGCAGGATCATCTTACTGCGGTGGAGGTGCTGGAGGCTTCGGTGGTGGAGTGTCCACGCCAGGTGCATTATCCTGTCCAGCAGACACCAGCTGTGGGCCATCACCGGTTGTCTCGATGACCATGTCGTCGTCTGGGTCCTTCTCCACGGTCTCAAGCTTGATGCCCTCGCTCTGAAGCTCGAGCTTTGGAGCGGAGCTGTCGAAGACCGGACCACTGCCTGAAGCGAACGCTGGGCCGTCTCCTGGCTGATCTCCCATGGAAACCAGTTGCGGACCACCGCCGTTGTCGACCTGTGCGTCCTGGGCCTGTGCACCACCTATGAACATCTTTTCTTCTTCTGTTAGATTGTCCAGAGCCGAACCCGTTGGGGTGTCAGAGGTGCTCTCGACCTCTGCACCAGCTACCTGGACACCATAGATGTTGTTGATGTTGGCTGCGCGTTCCTCGGCCTCCTTGGCCATGGCCTCGATCTCCTTCTCCTCCTTGTCCTCCTTGATCTTGGCCATTATGTTGATGATAATGATGACAACAACGATTATCAGAATGAAGAACAGAACTACACCTCCGACTGCGACCAAAGCGATGTACGGATTATCCTCCGGATCAATAGGATTGGTTCCACCACCATTATTCCCGCCACCACCATTCTTCTTGTCCGTCGGGTTCGTCCCCAGCTCATACTCCCTCCAGTTCGGGATACCGTCGCCGTGGTCGTCGTCCTTTCCATCATCAAGGTTCTCGAACCACTGCAACTCCCATTCATCCGGAAGTGTATCGTTGTCGTAGTCACCGTCTGAAGTGATGGACAGGTTGAGGATCGTCTCGTTCTCCCCACCCTTACCATCAGAAACGGTCAGGGTGACCTGATAGGTAATGTTAGTGGAGTATGTGTGATAGACCACACGGCCAGACTCCTCAGCGCTTCCATCGCCGAAGTCCCAGGTGTAGGTCATGTCATCCCCGTCCGGGTCGAACGCAAAGCCTGTGAACACGAGCTCCTCGTTGTCATTGAGGTTGTCACCGGAGATCTCGTTCTTAAGAGCATCCAGGGTGTAGTCGACCTCGATACGAAGCTTCTCTGGATCGTCATTGAGGTTGACGAGGTTGATGCCGATGACCGTGGTCTGCTCTGGGCTTGTGGGGTCAGATACACCTATGGTGAGGTCGAAAGAGCCCGTTACTGCAGACGTCATGAGCTCTGGGTCACCATAGATGGAGACGTTCCAGCTGTATGGTTCAGGTCCCGGTGTGACCGTTACAGGATCTCCACCAGATACGGAAACTGACATCGTGTAGCTGAAGAACAGTGTATCCCCACCATCGATGTCATCTGCGTAGACAACGAACTTGAGATACTCACGCTCGGTGAGCGTCCACGTCGGTTTGGGCGAGATGTCCACGTCGGAACCATCCTTGACATACTTGACGAAGTATGGGTAGTCGTTGACGCCTCTGACCTTGACCTTGAGGTGGATATACTCTGTGTCGTAGGTATCCGTCGCTGTGATGTTGAAGTATCTGAAGCCTGCCAGGACATCATCGTTATCAGGTGTGAACTTGAAGATCTTCCTGGTGGTCGGTGCATCCGGGTCAGCCTCTATGGAGACGCTGGTATCGTTACATGCGAACGTGATATCGTCCTCGTCCACATCGTAGGCCTCCACCTTGAAGGTATACTCCGTATCCTCGGAGGCCTGGTCGAGCTCTGCCTGCAGCGTATAACTACTAGCATGCTGTATGTTCACAGCGCTCGAACCTGGTGGATACAACTTCGTAAGGGCTGGTGGGTCGTTGGTCGGAGCGACCTCTACCGTGAAGTTGTTGGACCAAACCCACTCGTCGTCCAGGTTATGGATACCATCCATGCCTCCATCGAAGCACTTGGCCCAGAACAAACCTACACCGTTCCAGTCCTTCTCCTGGGATGCAAAGGTAACCCAGGTCTCGTTGACTATCTCGGCACTGATCTTCGATGAATCCTTCTTATGGATCTCGAACTTGAGCCCTCCACCCTTGAAGAAATCATCATCGAAGTAGTTGGAGAGGTTCAACAGCTTGAACCCGCCACTGGAGTCCTCGTCGAACTCAAGGGTTCCATTTGGTATGAAGGCTGAAAGGAATGGTGGAACGTTGATGGCTGGGATGTCCACATGTCCCTCGGTGGAGTATCCGGAAAGGCCATCCCTGTCATGGACACCGAGCACGTAGTAGTATCTCTTTCCAGGTGTGAGTCCCCATGCACCGAGGATCTCTGTTGCCTGATTGGTTGTCTCGTTCACCGTGTTCGTCCCATCAGGTGTGAATCCAGATGTGAGTGAACTATGGAGGGTATACTTCTCGAAGTCGGACTCCGTGTTGATGTAATATGGAAGATCGAAATGATACGACGACAGTGACGTGATGGTCTTGGTCGTCGGATCTGGTGGAGCCTCGTTGGTCATGGTGGTTGCGATGTAAAGATCATCGTTGCCGTTCCGAGTGTCGCTCCAAGCACACCAGGCCGTGTTGTCACCCTCAAGGGCAATGGCTGGATTGAACTGCTCGGCAACACTGACCGTGAACTCGTTGGCCCTGTTATTGGCTCCAAAGCCAGAGGTGGTCCCTGTGGCATAGAAGATATCAGGATCGTCGTTGCCGTTCCTGTAATCGGACCAGGCAATGACCGCTGTTCCATCTGACTGGATGGCCATGGATGGTGTGTACTGGTTCGCTGTTCCACCATCGTCGTTGACCATGATACCAGCAGAGAATGAGGATCCCTGGTTGGAGGAAGTGCAGTAGTAGATGTCTGCATTGTCGACCGCAGCTCCGGGGAAGTCCTCGTCGCCGTTGTCGTCATTCTGGTAGTCCTGGTAAGCAACATGGACCTCACCGCTTCCGCAGGCAACCACAGGATGCCTCTGGTTGGCAACGTTGAGGGATGTGACCGGTGTTGGTGAGCTCCAGGTCAATCCTCCAACTGCGGTCCTTGCACAGAAGATATTGTCGAGGTTACCATAGTTGGTTGGGTTTGCCCAGACACAGTATGCGAACGCCCCATCGTTGGCCATGTCTGGATACTTCATGGTCTGCTGCTCATTGGGGACACCACCACTGATGATCGGTGTCTCTGCTCCGAAGGATGTTCCACCATTACTGGAATGGACACCGAGTATACCCTGGGTCGCCTGACCCCTGAAAGCAACGTATACATCCGCTGTCCCACCAGAACCTATCACTGTGATAGCTGGGTCGAACTCTCTATCATCTGTACCGATGTGGACAGGGGTTGAAAAGGAAGCACCGTTATCTACGGACTTTGTGAAGAAGATCTGTGACTGGGAGGACCTTGTGTCGTCCCAGACTATGTAGAGGGTCCCATCGGCCCCGATGGCCATGTCTGGATTGTCCTTCCATCCATCTGTGGCACCAGGTGCACCATCTATCCTGACATCTGGGTTCCATGTGAGACCACCGTTGTCAGAACGGGCAAAGTAGATGTTAGCAGATGATGCGGATGCATCATCCCTCAGGTCGGACCAGGCCATATAGATGTAAGCACTACCACCGGTTCCGTCAATGGCAAGGGCCACGTTATCCTGGGACTTGAGGTTCGAGGTTATCTGAACATTGGTCCCGAACGGGTCGGATGCCACGTTGATAATGGCAAGGCTCATTCCTAAAAGCATCAAAAGGGCACATACACAAGCGAATCGCTTAACGTTCATGGTTACACTCCCTACAGGGTCACCATTTCAGGGTGCCAGGATGGGTCTGGCTACCGCTTATTATGTACCAATACCATAGAAGATATAAAAACATTGTTCAAATTAATACATAGTCTGGACAGGGTTGCGGCATGTGTTGAAAACACATGGTCTGGATGCTCCAGAACCGCTAAATGACCGCAAGCATGGATCACTTGGTGATGCGGCCTTTAGAACCGCATTTTGGACATGTGAGGACCAAAGGCCTCTCGTCAGTTGTTATCGGGATAGGTTCTGAACAGTGTGGGCAGGTGAGGTATGCAAGAGGTTTGTCGTCGTCACCTTCTGCAGGTTCTTCCTCTTCTTCAACCTCTTCCTCTTCCGGTTCCTCCTCCTCCTCTTCAGGCTCTTCCTCCTCTTCTGGCTCCTCCTCCTCCTCGGGTTCCTCTTCCTCCTCCTCCTCGGGTTCCTCCTCCTCGTCGTCATCCTCCTCCCAAGCTATGCCTTCCTCCTCCGCATCCTCTACGTCTTCCTCTTCCTCATCATCGTCATCCTCGGACTCCCACTCCATCTCCTGCTCTTCTTCCTCCTCCTCTTCCTCCTTGGAGTCATCAGCCTTGGACTTGGCTTCTCGGTACTTGTCCTTGTACTTGGAGTTGTCAGGGTCCAGCTTCACAGCCTTGGCAAGATGCTTGTATGCCCTCTCGTAATCCTCCATAAGAAGCAGGACGTATCCGCGTCCATACCAGATCTGGGCGACCTCTGGGCTTATCTTGAGCGCCTTCTTGAACGCCTTCAGGGCCTTCTCGTACTCCTTCTTCTTGGTGTAGATTATTCCACAATTGTTCCAAGCAGAGGCATCGTACGGGTCCTCCTTGAGGACCTTGGCCAGATATTTGATGGCCTTGTCAAAATCTCCATCCTTCATGGCTTCTTTTGCCTTCTTCTTCAGCTGTGGGATAGAAGGGGAATTACCGCTCTTTTTTGCCATCGATGATCACCGTCCTATAGTATTGCACTTGTTATAAATAATCGTTTTGCACCCGCCCCTAGGCCTCCAACACCTCGAGGTATTTTATCGCGTTGACAAAGTCTGCACGAATGGACACTGCCTTTTTGAAGGAGAGCTTTGCTTCATCCATCCGACCCAGATGATACAGGGCCAAACCGTGGTTGTACCAGATCCACTCATCCTCATCCTTGAGGGTAAGAGCGACCTCGAACGCTGCCAATGCTTCCTCGTACTCTCCAATGGAATCATGGGCAACTCCTTTGACGACCAGCGCCTCGACGTTCGACCTATCCTTCTCAAGGACCTGGTCGAAGCATTCCAGCGCCTCCCTGGTCTGACCCATGGAATGCAGGTGGAATCCAAGGTTCATCCTTGCAAGCTCGTTCTCTGGGTCCTTATCCAGCACATCCTTGTACAACGCGTTCGCTTCCTCGTGATGCTTCTTCTCAAAAGCTGCTCGGGCGAGATTGAGGTAGACCTCTGACTCGAGTGCCATATGTTCCTCGAGAGTGATGTCAAGTCCTTCCCTGATACGCTCCATCAGAGCATATTCATCAGAAGTAACTATACCATCCTCCCATGCCTGTCGGAGAACCCTCCTGTAAAGCTCTAGTTTCGGGTCTTTGAAATCGTCGCCTCCAGACATGTAACTACCCCGAGGATTTCAACGCGGAGCATTGTATATACGGTTTTGGGCCGAATCCGCCGACCTCACACATTTTTTATTCACTCAGCATAACGTTGATGTGAGTAAAAATTGGTGAGCATCACTTGAGCCTTGACGCTCTGTAGATACGGTCGAGAAGATCGCTCGAGTCCTCAAGTGTAGAGAAGAGATTGCTCTTTCTCCTACGGACCCGTTCACGCATCGCAGCGTTGCGCATCTGCTTCAGGACCTCATCCTTTTGCAGATAACCGCCTTCGATGAGATGGCCGTTGTATTTCTCCATCACATGCATCAGGATCTGCTGTGAGCGGATGGCATCTGTGGATGCTGCGAACAGCTCAATCGTTCCTGACAGGGCAGCCACCCTTATCTGCACTACAGCGTGCACCTCATGTCCATCCAGTGTCAGGTAGAACCAGGCCTCTGATAGGAACTGGGATTTTGCTACCTTCTTTACCCTCTTCCCACTCTTGATGGGGATGGGCTTGCGCTTGATGGGAACCTTGGTCTGGGTCGTAACATCTGCAGAATGACCCATGCTTTGGCGTGTTCTCTCATCAGCATGGTATTCAGTTACTATGACCGATGGCAGCCCAAGCATGATGTGCCTGAGGATCTGGTAGGACTCCTCTACTGGAAGGCCAAGCGGGATGTTATAGACCTTGTCAGCAAAGAAGGGCATGAACTTGTTCATCTCAAATACGACAGCGTGCCCGGACGGGACCTCGTTGACCTCAAAGGCCATCTCCTTTAGGGTCAGCTTGTCAGAGTTCAAGCTCACGTTCTTCTTCTTTCCTTCACTGTCACGGTAGGTCACCACACCCTTTATCGAGAACTCTCCCATTCGAAGTACCTCGTAGAAGAAGGATTGTGTTGTGACCTTTCCACCCTCTATGGGCATGAGCTCTATGACATTGTTCTTCATCCTCGTTTGAGGCTCAAAATGTGTGAGCTCCAGGTCATCTGAAGGAGTGGACAGCCTCATCGTCACATCGGAGACCGAGATAGGATACCCATTGTGCAGGTTCACGTCCAGCCGTAGATGGCCTGCATGGAAACCTACACGAGGGATGCACTTCAGCATGGTGTTCGGGTCGCTCAAAAAGACCTCGTGTGTCTTGGTGACCGTGAAGACCTCGTTATCATGCTGACCGCTGTAACCTATCTTGGCCACCATCCCTTTCATACCACCCTCGACCGGGTAGATGTTAAGCTTGAAAGTATGCCTTGCACCAGGGGCAAGCTGTTTCAGTGACGCTGATTCCTGGACACCCTCTCCGATGAAGACCTCTATCTCGATGAAGCGCGCCAGGAGGTTTCCGTCGTTGATGATCATCACTTCTACAGGAACGGCTTCACCGACGGTCCCCACCACATCAGATATCGAAATGAACCTTAGAACCGGTCTGGAAGTGTCCTGTAGTGCATCGATCACCTTCTTCGACTCATCGATGTATCTCTGGACCTCATCGAAGTCGCGGGAGCGCAGTCCGGACTTTGCTTTTTGCAGGTAGTGCTCAGCAGTTATCAGGTCAAAGCCAAGCTCCTTCTTTGCGCGAATGAGGTTCTGGACCTCCAGGACGTTGTCAGAAAGCTCCTTCCCCCGCTTCCTTTCCCCCTCCAGGATCTTGTTGAGATGGTCCAGGTCGATCTCCAAAAAGGTCTGACAGAACTTGGTGAGGTCCGACTGGTTCAGGTACTTCTTGGCCTGTGCCAGCTGGACCTTGATCTGGTCGGTCTCCACTCCAAGACCTTCGCCCTGGGCGACCTTGCCCTCTGCCTCCTTGAGCCCACCTTCGAAGATATGGGTCCAAGCTTCCTCTATTTCCTCACGGTCCATTTCTATTGAATCAGTAAGCTCTGACCATTCGAAACCTGCGAACGGGACACGACCCAGCTGAGCGACCACGCTCATAATGAAGAACCTTATCATGCTGAGCTCGCCCTTGACCTCAAGGGACTGGTAGTAACCCCACGGGTACACACCCTTGTTCTCGGTCCTTGGCGGACGCTTGCCACGACCTGGCCTCAGGTAGACGTTCGACTCAAGGACCAATGCTAGAACGTCATCCTTTGCAGCGATGGAATAGATGTTCATCGGTTCCTTTGGGTCTGAGTGGGCCTCGACCTTAACCCCGCCCTGGGACAGGAACGAACCAAGGATGACGGAACCAGTGTCAGTGCTGCATATGAACGGCCGCTGAGAGAAGTAATCGACCTCAACCATCTTACCTTCTATCAGCTCCTCGACATCAAGGAACGGACCGTCTAGCTCTGGTGAAAAGAAGACCTCGACAACTGCCATTTTAAAGCCTCACTCGACCAACTGTCCATTGAGCATGATCGTTCGCTCAGAACCATTTGGTTTCTTTAGGACCACTGTCGGGTTCTTGATGAGCCCGTCAAGATGGATAAGAGCATTTGCATCATCATCGTAGTTCGCTCCGATGGCCAGATGGATGGTCGTGTAGACCTTCTCATCCTCAAGCATGTTGCCGATGATCTGGGCCTCCTTGTTCAGGCCGATGCCGAACTCGCCAAGGTGCCTGGCGTTGTGAGAGTATGCCTTGGCGTCCTCGTAGTCCATCTTCCCGTCCTTGGACATCTCGAAGGGCATCTCCTCGCCCCGGGTGATGGACGCCTTAAGTTCCTTCGCCTCCTCACCACCTGTGATGTCGTCGATGTATCCTTCCTTCATGGTCACGCGTATGGGCTCGTTGATGATTATCTCTCCCTCGGTGGCCGCTATGGAGCCATCAAAGATTATGACGCCTTCGGACGACCCAACAGCAGGCGAGATGAAGACCTCTCCACATGGGAGGTTGCCCCCACTACCAGGGGCTGTGAAGTCACCATCGTCAGCCTTGGCGGCCCTGCCCTGAAGACCAATTGTCAGGTCCATTCCAAGCTCGGTGGTGATATGGGCAGATATAGCCTCTGTCAGCTCCTCCTTGAGGAGTGTGCAGGTCTCTCTCATCCAGGTGTAATCGATAGGGACCGTGCGCTTGAACATATCAGCCGTTACCGATGGGGACCAGAAGGAACGTATCCTCTTTTCCCCAAGCAAAAAGTTGAACATATGGTCGTAGCGTTTCTCGCCGATCATGATGGGGTCCTTCATGGACTCCTCGTCCTTGCCAAGCTTCTCCTTGGAGATGGATAGGACAACATCTGGTTCTGTTCGGATGGCGTCGATGACCGCTTTTTCTGCAAAGTCCAGCTGGGACTTGACCGGTTGGAACATGATGACCGGCTTTGCACCTGCTTCCAGTGCCGCATCGTATAACGCCATGGAGATCTTGCGGACGTCCTCTGGGGGATTGGTAATGATAAGGACCTTTTCTCCTTCCTTAACGCCCAGGACGTCGTTGATGGCGACACTGGCAGCCTCTGCCAGCTCGTTGTTATCTTCACTACAGAACTTGTATTTGGTCGGTTCGCTCTCGGTCATTGTTCACCCTCCAAGTAAGCTCACAGAGGATGTTCAAGCCTGGATAAATTACTTTCCCTGTATACTTAGAGAATAGAAAGGGAAAGCAAATGTCCTACAGGTCCAGGGGAGAGTCCTGCTCATACTTGAGACCCTTTTCCAAAGCGATCTGGGCTTTCTGGAGCTCCCTTCCAAGATAGACTGCGTGGTCGTGCCTGCCGATGAGACCCTGGTCCGCGACCGCATGGCCAAGCGCGATGGCAGTCTTACCTTTGAAGACCTTGTTGAGCTTGCCCGTGTCCACGTCCCTGCCGGTACCCTTCTGGACGTTGAGGTAGTGTTCCACGACGATGAGACCGTCCTTTAGGTAGATGTAGAAGAAGCCTGCGTGGTCGAACTCGAACTTGGAGGGCGGTCCTTCAACGTGGATGGTCTCCACGCCGGGGGTGTCGGGCATACAGATGCATCAGGGAGGTGGTAGTTGTAGATTTCTATTGTAAATGAGCGAGTTCGTTAAGCATAAATATAGCCTGGCCATTACCACGAAAGCTACGTCGTGCGGGTATAGTCTAGTGGTAGGATCGGAGCTTCCCAAGCTTCTGGCTCGGGTTCAAATCCCGGTACCCGCACCATCTTTTCTCGCGTCAATTCCTTTAGATGAGAAAAGATGGTGCTGATATCGCTTGCAGACGCAGCATCTTTGATGCTGCTGGCGCTTGAGAAAGGCGAGCGTCGTCGGGAGTCTTTCTCAAGCATCCCGGTATTTTTCTCTTTCCACCACATACCGATTATCGAAAGAGAAAAACCCGCTAGCCGCTAGTAAATTCGACGATATGGCTGAGCAGGGCCTCGAGATATCGAAACTAGAATGAATGACGTGAGATATTTCGATATGTTAGTAACATTGCTAACAGGCGCAGGCTCAGTCCCATTTTCCGATCGCGTCAAAGACCAACGAGCCACCACACTTTGGACACTTCGTCCTGTGCGTCTCCTTGTCGTAGATCTTCTTCTCCATGTAGTCCCGGTCCAATGTCCTGACCGGTTGCGCGCAGGTCGGGCATTTCTCCATCTCCCGATCCACCACGAACGCCTCCTTGCAGCTATCGCAGATGATGACCCTGTCCTTGGACGTGAAGTTCTGGCCCGAACCAAGCTTGAGATGCTGAGTGGAGTACTTGCAATCCTTGCATAGACCCTTTACGAGGACACCCATGATATCACTGACAGATACTACGACGGGGGAACTATGAACTTTTCCCCCAACAGGCATTCGACGTAGACATTGTCAGAAACCTTATTTGCCCCCTTCCGGTTCGGTGGTGCATGGAGCTCACGGATACAGACCTCCGAGTCCTTGATGGAGAAGAAGGCGAAGCACGCAGGCTGGCCATGGAGATCCTTGTAGCGCTTGGCAAGTGGTCGGACGCTGAAAGGCTCATCCCGGTCAAGACCTCGCAAGTAGCTGGCGTTAGCTTCCGCACAGGCGACATCGGGCTTGTGACCTTCCTGCGGGATATGGTCGCAGGTGGTGCCAAGGTGACCATCCCCACATACCTCAACCCATCCGGTATGGACAACGAGGATTGGGAGGCCATGGGCATTGACCCGGACTTTGCCCAGGTCCAGAAAGAGATCATCAATATGTATGGTCGGATGGGCATCAACGTCACATGCACATGTGCAGGTTACGATGTGGGGAATACGGGGAACAAGGGAGACCATATGGCTTGGTCCGAGTCGTCCATGGTTGCCTTCGGTAACTCATACCTAGGAGTCAGGACGAACCGTGAGGGGGGCCCATCAGCTCTTGCTTCTGCCATCATCGGTATGACACCGGAGTATGGGCTTCACCTGGCCGAGAGGCGGATACCAACCGTCAAGGTCGAAGTAGATGTGGACCTCAAGTCCCCCAGTGACTGGGGTGTCCTGGGT
>JANQNL010000111.1 GCA_028279585.1 Thermoplasmatota archaeon | reverse complement strand
GGAACTCGCATCTGATGAAGTGAGCGAAGTTCGGGTATCCCCCAGCAACGGTGGAAAGTGTGACACCAGAGGTCGGTCCGATCATCAGGGAGCTTTCTGATGTGTATGAGATATCGCAATCACGAAGGGAGATGTTTCCCTGGACCTCGAAGGTGAAGTTCAACCCGCCACCGAAGTGTGTGAAGGTTGTGTTGTGTGCGTCCAGATACCCGTGCTTGTCCACATCTATCTTATGCTCACCATTGGAGGCGCACTGTATCTTGACCTTACCGTAGGTCATGTACAGCTCTCCTCCACCCTTGACAAGCAGGTCGCCTGCGATCAGAAGGGTCACATTGTTGAGGTTGAGCCTTCCCGTATCGTTGATCTGGACATCACCAATGATGCCGATGGTCTGGTTCGCATAGGTGAGGTTGAGCCCTCCATCTATGTACCAGGTATACGTGAGACCTGTGGTACCAGACCCACCCTGGTTCATGTCGTTATCCACAGGATGTGGATACGCTGCAATCTGGGAGATTATCATCACAAGGAATAGGCTGGCCACTAGCAGTACAAGTCCTGGACGTTTCAAGGGGGGTCCCTCCAGAGCCCTAGATTATTGGCTAGGTACAGATTTAAACCTAACGTTCAATCTTCCTCTTCGTCCTCTTCCAGAGGGGATTCGTCTTCTTCAGCCTCGGGAGTTTCCTCATCTGGCTCTTCGTCGTCCTCTTCTTCAGGAGTGTCCTGTTCTTCTGGATCCTCCTCGTCAGGCTCTTCTTCTTCCACCGGACCGTCCTCCTCTTCCTCCTCCAGCGGATCCTCTTCTGGGGTTTCCTCCTCCTCAGGGGTCTCTTCATCTCCATCTGGCCTGGAGTACTTGTCCTCCATCTCCTCATCGCTCATTGGCTCTGCAGCCGTAGCGGGAGCTGGGGGTGCTTCCTCCTTGGGTTCCTCCTCTTCCTCGTCATCCTCCTTTGGAGGCTTCTTGAAGACGAGGAAGGCAATGACCAGTGCGATGACGATCAGAGCGATTATCGCAAGCGGTATGGCAACGACCCAGACCGTGAAGTCCTCTGGGTCATCGTCCCCGTCCTGGCCGTCAGTGGTGTTGCCGTCAGTACCATCGGTCGTATTACCATCGGTGCCGTCTGTAGTGTTCCCATCAGTGCCATCGGTGGTGTTGCCATCGGTTGCATTACCGTCAGTGGTGTTGTTAGGGATGTCTGGAAGCGGTATGACCACAAGGTCTGTGAACGCATCAGCAGTCCCACCGCGACCATCATCGGCGGTGACCTTCAGGCTGTAGTTTCCAGCAGTAAGGTTGAGCTCGATGGACGAGGTGTTTCCGACCTCTGTCCACGTAGCGTTCGGTCCGGTCTGGTTGGTGATCTCCCAGACATAGCTCAGGACGTCCATATCTGGATCTGTGCCGTTCACGGACACCATGAACGAAGTATTATGTGTCAGGTTGTCTGGGACTTCAATGAGGTCAAGACCGGGTCCCCGGTTCACATCCACAACGTTCAGTGTCCATTCCTGGACAACCCACAGGTCCCCATCCGACACGTTGCAAGCCACAACATAGGTTCCATTGGACAGGTCACCATCGTAGTCGGTCTGGACCAGGAGCTCCATCCCGGTCCCAGCATCCACATCATCGATGGTCCAGCTGTAGGCCAACACATCCATGTCCGGGTCCGTGGCGGCTATCTCGAACGTCACGTTCTCCGTCTCGTTGATCTCCACAGGGCTTACTGGGTCGAAGGTGGTCAGGCTCGGGGCCCTGTTCACATCAACAACAATGAGCGTCCATTCCGTGGAGTTCATCAACCTGTCTGCAAGTGGTCGGTTATCGTAGACGTTCACAAGGATATCGTACGAACCATTGGACATGTTCCCGGTGTAGTCCGTGGTCACGGTCATGTTCATTGAACCGTTGCCTGTCTGGTTGACCCAGACGCCGTCCACAAACCATCTGTAGATGATGTCATCACCATCAGGATCGTCAACATCCACACCGAAAGTGAAACTGGAGCCTTCGTCGACATAGACCATGGTCTCGTTGGCAAACCTATCCACGATCTGTGGTCCTCTGTTCGGATGACCCACATCTATCTGGAAGTCCACGCGGTTGTTGGTCTCGTCCATCTCCAGGATGTTATCTGCAAGGTCTGCGACAACATAGAGGTCGAAGAGCTTCGAAGCGTTAGGCGTCCAACTGAACTGGTAGGTGGTCTCGGTGTTCATCATCAGGTCAGAGATCACATTCTTCTCGACGAGCATTCCATCAGCATAGAGCTCAAGGTCGAACACACCGGATGTGTAACCACCGGTCGCGATGTCGGTTACGTTCACATCTATGGTGACCTCGTCTGTGAGGTTCACAGTGGTCGGGTCCCAGGTGACCTCGTCCACCAGAAGGTCTGGAGCCTTTGTCACCACTGTTATGACTAGGTAGAGGGAGGTGTTCGTTGTATGCCAGCAGAACAGACCGAAGGAGCCATACTCGTCCATGGCCGGAGTATCGTCCCTGACCATCGGAGCCACCTGTGCCATCTGAGCGAGGACGTTAGCGGTCACAGGTGTCGACACTATCGTCCCATTGACATAGAACACGGTGTTGACCTGCCCGTCCTCAGGTGAGGTGATGTTGACCGCAAGAGCGCCTCCAGGTGAAGCTATGACATTATCCATTCGCAGGGTCAGGTTCTCTGCAGGCTTTGCAGAGATGTGGTCCACCAGGACCATCTCGAACTCTACCTGGTTCCCAAGCATGTCGTAGAACTCGGAACGCTTGAGATCGTTCCTTACATCAAAGGAGTAATATCTCAACGATGCAGAGTCGTTGCGGGACATCTCGAAGGTGCTGTAGTTACCATATGGTACTGAGACGTTGACATTGCGCTCAACGCTCTGGGTGTAGTCCACCTGGAACGTGCTTGGTGTACCATCCATGGTCGTGGTCTGCGAGACGTTCACCCTCCAGGTATCTGTCAGAAGCAGTGGGAAGTCATACTCTTCCATGGCTGGTGCGTAGCTGATGACAGTGTGGCTGGTACTCTCGTCCGAGCCCATCGTGTCAACCGTGAAGTTGGTCGTGGTGTTCATCGTCTGCATCACGATGGCAAGGTCTGTGGCCCGGTAGACGATGGTCCCGGTCATGTTCATCCTGACATCGATGTCGAATGAGAAGATGCTGAAATGGAACGTGCTGGACCCCTCCATGTATGAGGTGGTGTTCACGATGTAGTAAGGTGTGTTTCCCACCCAAGCAAGGCTAAGGACCGTGTAGTTCTGGAAGCCTGCAACGTCCATTGGGTCTGTGTATCCTCCCTGGATATCGACCGATGGTACCTGGCCCGATATGTTATAGGTCCAGTTGTCACCAACATACCAGGTCGGGATGTCCGTTGCGAAGACTGGGCATCCGCCAATGGGTTCGGGTTCTACCATGAACTCGTCGCTCTCACCGGTTGCTGGGAGAACGACAAGGGATGTGATCAGTAAGATGGTGGCCATTGTCGCAATGAGCTCGTACTTCATGCATGTCACCTGCTGTGAGCCCATCCATGAACAATGTCCTAAAAACCATTTGCGCTCTGAAGGGGCGAAATACTTAAATCCCGCACGCGTGATAGTTCATTTGCAATGACCAGGCGATATCTCATCCCTGTAGTCGCAGTGCTAACCATATTCCTACTGCTGTTGATACCTCCACAAGCTGCAGCCATAGGCTACCTGGAGATGCCAGTCGAGGAAGTGGATGTAGAGCCTGGTCACATAGAGCGTATCCTTCTCACGGTGATGAACCCCACGGGCGAGACCAGGGTGTTCAGCCTTGTGGCCTCCGGACCCATGGCCGGTTACGTCACCTTCAACCAGACCTCATTCGGCATAGCAAGTGGAGATGCCATCAATATCATGATGATCATCTCCGTTCCATCAGACACAGAGGACGAGGTCGGTCTGGTCACCGTGGACCTCCACGACATCACAGCTGGCGGCACGGTGATCGACAAATCAGCTCTGCTCATAAGGATAGAGACCCCCGCTGCAGCTGGGTCCTCGGACGTCATGGTCGGACCGCTGGAGCGGAACACATGGATCTTCATAATCATCGCAACGTTGTTGCTGTGTGAGTTCGTTGGTTTCTTTCTATGGCTATACTTGCGTAGGCAGAAGTACACCGAGTTCAGGGTCAGGGACGTGTTCCTCATCCACAGGGACGGAAGACTGGTCAAACACATTGTTACCCAGTCAGCCTCGAACCTGGACCTGTATTCTGTCTCTGGCATGCTTACCGCCATCGAGAACTTCATAGGCGAGACGTTCTCGGAGAAAGGCCACAGTTCAAAGACCGGTGAACTTGTCCGTGGTGACGTCAAGATCCTGGTCCAGAACGGCATGTGGTCGTATCTAGCTGTCGTCACATCCGGTGCAGACCCACCACCGCGACTGCGACATGCCATGGGCAAGACCCTGTCCAATATCGAACGCTTGTATGCCAAGCAGCTCAAGGACTGGGACGGTTCCCAGGAAGGCATGCTCAACATCGGGGCTGCCATGAAGCCTGTGATCATGGTCAAGGGCATCACCAGGGGCGAGCAGCTGCTTTACGATGTCATGATCACGACCCGCGAGGGTCTCATGGGGCGCAGACAGGTCAAGATCACTCCCGAACGAAGGATGATGGCCAAGCAGACGGCCATGAGATATGTGGCCGAAGGGGTGTTCACAAAGGCCTCCCAGGAGGAGCTCGAGAAGTTCCTGGTACGTCTGGATGATGAGGCCTTCCATAAGTTCGAGTCCTTAATGGAGGACGTCAAGGGACATCTGTTGGAAGGCAAGGAAGAAGTAATCCTCATAAACGAGGAAACCACTGAGCTTATCGAGGACCTGACCTGAAAACGGGGTGACATCAATGCCAAGGATATTCATAGAGCGTGACTGCGGCGAGTTCTTCCTGTACACAGAGACCGACTTTGGCGAAGAGGCCGATGAGGACTCTGAAGAGGTACAGCAGTGGATGTCACAGGCCTCCATCGACCTTGAGAACCTGGAGGAGGTCATCCGCAACGTCCTATCACCCTACGACTTCCCTCTCATCACATACGATCCGGACCTACCGTTCTATGAAAAGGAGAAGGACCAGTCCTGCAGGATGAGGTCCAGGATGATCGAGTATTCTAGAGGGTTCGATGAGCCTAACTATCTCCGGATCTACGTTGCGTTCTCCATGCCTCCACCGATAGAGGACCTGGAGGAGGTTGGGGAAAAGTTCGAGTCCGCAGTGAAGCGGTACTCTGCTGACTTCATAGTCTAAGCAGTTTCTATTTGTCAGAGAACTTGTATATCTCCCCTCCATGGTTCGTGTGCCCATGCTTTCGCGTTCGTTCATTATCCTGGATTCTATCGGCGAGACCACTGAGCGTAATCTGTGGAGGTCCGGTATCAAGGACTGGGACGACTTCCTGAAGGTGCGTGCTATACCAAGGATGGGAGCAGAGAGGAAGTTGGCATGCGATGTTCAGTTGAAAGAGGCCAAGTTCCATCTGGAGCACGATGATGTGGGCCACTTCATTCCACTTCTTCATCGCAGGGATACCTGGAGACTGTGGGACATGGTGAAGGATGATGCACTGTTTTTGGATATCGAGACCACAGGCCTGCATGACTCTGCCGTTACGACCGTGGTCGGTGTTGCAGACAAGGATGGGTTCAAGGTCCTTGTTCGAGATAAGGACCTGGACCGTGATGCTTTGTTGGATGTGTTCAAAGGCCATTCATGCATCGTTACTTTCAATGGCTCCATGTTCGACGTTCCATTTTTAGAGGCTCGGTTCGGCGATCTTGGGTTGGATGGTATCCCCCATCTGGACCTACGGTTCGCTGGGAAAAGAGCAGGGCTTTCTGGCGGTCTGAAAAGGATCGAGAAGGCCGTCGGTATCGTTCGTCCGGACGAGGTGGAGGATATCGATGGGTACGAAGCGGTTCGGCTTTGGAAACGGTACGAGCGGACCGGAGATAAAACTGCACTACAGACGCTCATCGATTACAATGAAGAGGATGTCATGAACCTTCCAAAGCTTGCGGACATTATTTTGGAGCGGCTTGAGAAGGAAGTGTATCTGAAGTATGCGAACGAGTTTGGATTTTAATACGTGGTCCCCTCCATCCCACCACCATCCCCCCATTTTGCTCGCTGCGCCGTGCCCTCGCCACTCCCCCTCGGGCCTGCTCGCTCGCATCAAGATGAAGACTTCTTCGAACCCTTCTTCCCGCCCCGCTTCCTTTTCTCCTTGCTCTCCAGCATCCTCACCAACCCATTGCTCTCGAGGTCGTACAGGAACTTCGAGAGCCTCGGGTAGACCTGCTCCGTATCCCCGAACTCCTCCTTCAGAGCCTCACCAATATCCTTGACACTGGTCCGCCCATCACACCTCTTCCACACGAACGCACCATACTCGTCCAGCCAAACACGGGAGTCCTTTGGAGCGTTGATGAGGTCTGCAATGACATGCTCTATCTTGTTGAGCTTCTTCTGCCCGTAAAGGACCACCTTGGCATCCTGGATGAACTTGTCCCGGACCGTTCCCCCCTTCACCACCGCGCCACGGTTCTCCTTCTCGGCCAACTTCTTGAGCGTATCCTCCTTCACGCTCTTCCAGCGAGCGTTCCGTTTAGGATACATCCTAAGAAGGTTCTTTCCCGTCTTGCGGCCGGACATGAGCTGATTGCCCATTGGGCCACCTCACGACTTCTGGCCTGTCAACACCTTGCGCAGTGCAATGTATAGCATCAGAGCAAGGATGTAGAGCAGTACGATCATTCCAGGTATCGGGTTCGGGCCGTGGATGAGAGCGAAGAAGTCGGCCTCCTGACCAGCAAAGATCAGAACGATGACCATCACCGCAATGAGCACACCCATCACCGCTTCGCCTGCGATGAGACCTGATGCGAATAGCACGCCAAGGGACTCTGCATCTTCCTTGGCCTTGTCAGCATCTTCCTTCGAAGGCATCTTGGTCTCGATGAACTTCTCCGAGCCTGTCTTGACGATGCCACCGAACACGATAGGCACTGAAAGCGTAACTGGGAGATAGATGCCGATGGCGATGGCCATGATGGAAAGCCTTGCCACCTTCGTCAGCTCGAGAATGATGAGCACCAGAGCAAGGGCCACACCGATGGCCAACATCACCCATGGGACATCAAAGGTCATCACACCCTGGACCACTCCGGCCATGACGTAGGCCTGCGGGGCAGGGAGCTTGTCAGAACCTATGCCGTAAACGACGTCCATAGCGATGAGCACACCACCAATGACGAAGGCCGTAATGATCACACCACCGAACTCTGCTATCTGTAGAGAACGAGGTGTGGAACCAAGAATCTGACCCACCTTCATGTTCTGCATGCAGTCACCAGCTATGGCTGCTGAACAACATACGACGCCAGCTACGATGATGGTGGCTGCCATACCCGTATAGGTCGATGGGCCGAACGGGATGACGCTTGCCAGCTTCATCAGGATGGCTGTGAACAGAAGTGTCGTGACGGTCACACCGGAGATCGGGTTGTTGGACGAACCAAGAACACCAGCGATGTATCCAGCCACTGCTGTGAAGAAGAAAGCAAAGATGAACAGGATCACTGCAAGAACTGCAGAGATGAGGAAGTTCACGATAGGATTGGTTATCATCCCACCCACCATGAAGAAGCCGAAGTAGAAGGTGGCCATCACGATTGGGATGACAATGAAGTAGAACTTCTTGAACGGGAAGTCGGTCTCGGTCCTGATCATCGTGGAAGCCTTGTCACCAGTGGACTTGAAGGATTCGCCGACACCTTTGATGATAGCATCTCTCATCTTCCAAAGGGTCCAGAGACCACCTACGACGATGGCACCGATACCGATATACATGGTATAGTTACGCCAGACATAGAAGACCCTGTCCACCGGGTTGGAACCAGTGTATGCATCCCAGTTGAACGCGGTCAACATGATCGGTCCAAGCATAACATCCACATCGTTGGTGCACAGGATACTGACGATGGGCAAGCAGATGAGCCATCCGAGCATGGCACCGGAAAATATCATCAGAGCGACCTTGAGACCGATGATGTATCCCACAGCAGCCAATGCTGGAGACACGTTGGTTCCGAGAGGGATGTAAGGTCCAGTCTGGACATCGTTGACAGCCCCACCTTCGGAGAACAGACCCTTGGGCCAAAGGACCATCAGCATCCTCTCGCGGAATATGCTCAATCCGAACTCGGATGCAAGGAACTTGAAGGCACCGCCCATTCCAAGAGCGAGCAGGATGTAGATCATCTCTGAGCCGCCCTTGTCGCCAGCTTTGAGGACCTCGCCGCAAGCTACACCTTCAGGATACTTCAGCTTGAGATCGACGATGAGGATCCTTCGCAGAGGAATGGTGAACAGAACACCAAGGATACCACCGATGAAGGCAACTATGCCGATAACTGCATACTGGCCGACACCGACCAGGGAGGACCAACCAGCCATGCCGCCTGTGGCCTCGTGGAGGATGAGGAGCGCGGGGATGGTGAAGATGACACCAGCCGCAAGTGCTTCACCTGCAGCTGCGAACGTCTCTGCGACGTTGACCTCGAGGACCGTTCCCTTGAACGGCTTGAGGATGGCCATGGCAATGACCGCTGCAGGAATGGCCGCGGACACAGTCATACCAACATACAATCCAAGGTATGCGTTCGCCGCTGCCATCATGGCTGCCAGGGCAAGACCGAGTATCACGGACTTGATGGTGATCTCCTTGACACTGGACTCGGGGGAGATGTATGGGACGAAGTTCTCGCTGTTGGAGTCGTCAGCCATTTACTCACCCTCCGAGGTCTTCTTGACGTAATACTCGTAATCGATGACCAGGTCCCAGTCGTTACCAGGATCGTTCTCCCCAATGATGCCGATGCGTGGGAACTTATCGTCGCAGTTCCCGCACTTGACAGTGAACACCCACTTGCCGGTCCCATTGAGGTATGGGTCTGTATCCGGATCGAGATCAACAACACAGGTCACACTACCGGTCCCGCCGTTCGCGTCCCTCGTGTTCGTGGCAGGGGATGCTGAAGCGGACTGGTTGGATGGGCCTGCTACATCGAGACCGAACGAGTCTGGACGGTTCTGGAGAGTACGGATGATGCGTCTCTCATCGGGCTCGTCCTTCCAGTTGAGGGTGGCGGTCACGCTTTTGATGTTCTCTTCAGGGATAGTGATCTCGATGTCATAATCCGTGTTCTCATTAGCGTAATCGGATTTTGTGATCTGATTGGACTTCAGCTCATACTTGGTCCAATCGATCTCGTCCCCCTTGTCATCGGGCGTGCCATCTCCAGCAGTGACAGTTCCTCCGAGCGCCACCGTCATGATAACGCATACCAGGAAGATACCGATGCCTGCTCCGCCCATGATCTTATCGTATTTGTGCATGTGACCCACCCACAAAAAGTAGCCCGTTATCGCGCATGCATGATAATAAGCTTTCTTAGTGGCTCAAATGGATACTAAGGAGGAATAAAAAGTCCATCGATAAATGAAAAATGCCTTAAGTATCAGGATGAATTGAGGTTCGTGAGTGATGAGGAGTACCTGAAGCCGGAAATGGCTGACAAGAACGATGGACGGATAGGCAAACCAATATGCGAAGAAGATGAGGAGACCCAGATCAAAAGGGTTAGAATGATAATGACCCCGTTGCTCATTTTCTACGTAGTCGTCAATATCCTAGGACTCATAATTGTCACAGGAGGTTTCATTGCTCTTGGACCATCATTGTTCTCTGTGGGAACGTCAATTTTCGTGTTCTTGGTCGTTTTCATCAACATGTCGATCTTCTGTGGGTTCGCTTATCTTTCCACAAAGAAGGAATACAAAAGGATCGGCGGGATCAGGATCTTCAAAGATGGTGTCGAGGTTCCATCCATCAAACATAAGTTCCCTGAATACTGGTTGTGGTATGCGTTCACTGAGGTCATTGAGGAGAACCATCCATTGGTCGGTCCATACTATCGGTTCAAGAACAAGGCTGGAAGCGATAGAGATGTCCTCATTCCAATGAGCATGCCAGGACTCATGGATAGCATAGAGACCATCCGTGATCTCATCGAGAATGCAGAGCCACCAGAAGAGTATGACGTTGATGAGTTCATCGATCACGTCGAAGAGGAATAACCATATATCCCTCTCCTCCCCTTCTTCCCCCATGGACGAACCACCACACAAGATCATCCAGATCGGCATCATGCATATCATCTCCGGAGCCTCCGGTATGTTCCTGGGTACCTTCGTCATCTGGGCCGTTTGGGGTTCCATCATCGGTTTCTTGAGCGCACTGACCTCGGGTGTCTGCAGCGTCTGCTGTCTTCTCCCGGTCGTGCTCCAGATCTACCTGGTCGTCTCCACCATCATCAACATGCTCGCTGGTATCGGATTGCTGGTGACGCAGAACAAGAAGTTCATCAGGCTGTCCAAGATAGCTGCGATCTTCGCGGTCATCAACATCATCTGCGGGGATATTATCGGGATGGTCATGGGCATCGTCATCTTTGTTCTGTACAATGATGAGAAGATTCAGGATTGGTTGGAG
>JANQNL010000188.1 GCA_028279585.1 Thermoplasmatota archaeon | reverse complement strand
GGTCTTCATCATCCTTGGTCTTGAAGGGTTCGTCGGTGTCTTTATCGCCCTTGTCATGGGCGTTTCCGTCTACATCTTCACACGCCGAGCGTTCGGTTTCCCTGCCGCGACCTTCGCAACAGCCCTTGTGCTCTTCTCCTGCATCGCTATACAGATGCAGTACTCGAAGTACATGGCCGACTACGCCTCTGCAGCCTTTGCGTTCGGAGGGTTCACGGCCATGAGCGAGGCGTTTTTCCTTGTACGGAAGGGCTACAACAAGTTCAAGAACATCAAGCAGGTGGACGAGCCTGAGGACGAGGAGATCGAGGAATACTTCGACGCCCAGAAGGCCAGGAACCTCTCCTATGTTATGATCGGTGGCGGTGCGTTGCTCGCCCTGGCCGGTGGCCTTCTCATGTCCAGTGCCGTTACCATGCGCTACTCTGCTGTAGTCCTCGGATTCGGTGCAGCGGTCTATCTTCTCATCAAGTTCTGCCACGACAACGGCTTCGAGAAGAAGCGGGAAGAGGAGGAGCCAGAGCGCAAGAACAAGCCGCAGTCCGGCAAGAAGTGGAGGACCATCCTTGAGGAGGAAGAAGGCCCCAAACCGCTACTGTTCGCTCCGAGCAAACGTTCCTGGGTATGCTTCCTTGTGATCGCAGTCCCGTTCATCGTTGGGCTTCTCATTTTCGGTGGGATGCTGATGAACTACAACAACGAGCTGTTCGGGGGGCCGTTCAACTCAGGTTACCAGATGGGCCACAACGTCCAGGTCACGTCCGACGAGAACGGGACCAGCGCCGACGTTCCAACTCCAGAGCAGTCCTTCTTCGAATCCTACTTTAACGTCAAGGACGAGGACATCGAGAACATGCCTCGTCTGACGACCATCCTGTTCCATGTGAGCCCTGTGCTCTTCCTTGCACCGCTAGGTGTGTTCTACATCCGACGGGATGCTGCGGTCTCTGCGATGCTCGTCTGGGTGATCGCGATATTGATCATCTACGGCACCCTGAACTGGGTGGGCCAATGGGAGGATGACGACACCCGGACCATGGAGGATATGCGATACTTCCTGCCAGCGGTCCCTGGAGCAGCTGTCCTTGCAGGCCTGATGCTTTCGGAGCTGTGGAACAAGAACGTGCCGCTCAAGATCGTGGCAGTGGTGATAGTACTACTTCTCATGCTATCCGGGGTGATGTGTGCCGCATACGGTATACAAGGACAGCTGGACAGGCTCCAGCGTGACATGCAGAAAGGCCACACACCAGGCCCAGGCGGGGGACAACAGCAACCTGATGGCGGTGATGGGGGCGATGTGGCCGATACGAAGATACACATACTCCTATCGGACCCAGATGCATACCACGACACCTTCGTTTCTATACAGAACGTCCGTGTGGACTCTGTTGGCTTCAACTCGTTCGATGTGGTTGATCCCAACGATGGTGCTACTATCACGATCCGTGCTCCGCAAGGGATCACCATGCCATCTGTGGGGGATATCGTGTCCGTGACCGGCCGGTTCCTTCCACATCTGGAACGGCAGGACGAGTGGGAGATAGCTGTGGACCCGAACCGCGGTGGATCGGTCACCGTCGAGAAGGCGCAGACCCGCGCAGGTGACTTCGAGGTCATCATCTTTGGTCCTCGAGAGGGTGAGAAGATACCACCGATCGAGAGGTTCGTTGTTGGTGTTGGGATAAAACCTGACGACGCGGAGGTTGAGTATGTCCAGATCTCCCTGACCGTTGATGGACAGTTCATCGAGACCAAGGACGCGAACGAGCTCGAGCCCCAGAGGTACATGGCAGAGTTCGACCTCCGGGACCACAAGGGGAAGGACATAGTGTTCGTCGTTGACGCCCAGGAGGCCGGAGCTTCCGACAAGGTCCGGACGCAGGTGAGCGTGTCCGTGGGTATGACCGAGCCTGGTGGTGACCGACCGGATGCGCCAGACGCTGGGGGCCAGCAGCCTCCGGGAAATCAGCAGGTTGATGCGTACGACAAGGAGCTTTTCAGTCCGGAAAAGCTTGGGCCTGTTCGGATCCTGAACGGTCTTGTGATAGCTGCTGTTCCTATCTCTCTACTTATAGGTGTATTCCTCTACTTCTATTCCAAACAGGAGAAGAAGCAAGTGAAGCGGAAGAAGGAGGAATACTTCGATGATGATGACCACTGGGATGATGACGAGGATGACCACTACGGGGAACCACCACCGCGTCGTCGCTCAAAGTACCAGCGTCCCCCCAGACGCGCCCGCTACGATGATGATGACACAGACGACTTTTTGGATTGATAGCCTCCGCTCAAAGAAGTAGAGTGACCGCCCAGGGGAGGACGGTCATGGAGGAAAAATCTGCTTTCCCTATTGTTGGGAAAGCTTGGGGGGGAGAACGTTACCGTGATGTGTGATCAGTCGATGCCGGGCAGCTTGGTCTGGCCTTTCTCTCTCTCGAGCTTTTCCTTTATCGCTTCATTGACGAACTCCTTGAGGGTCCTGTCGGACTGAAGGAGGTAACTTCGTAGCTGTTTGAGATCGTGGATATCTATGGTCGTTAACGCCATGGTATCGCCTTGGCTGTGCCCTTGAAACCGCCCTATAGAAATATATATTTATATATTTATTGGTCGTAGTGGCCAGTGTATTAACAGAACTTTAGCCAGTCTTCCTGCAAGGTTGGATGGAAGACGTTGCCTTCCTTGCTAGAGGAATGTAAAAATACGAACAAACCATTCCCCCATCTCCGGGGGAGAACCTTGCAGGAAGTATGGATCGAGAAGTACCGACCCAGGGTCCTTGACGATGTCGTAGGCCAGACAGATATAGTCAATAGACTCAAGGCCTACGTTCGCCAAAAGAACATGCCCCATCTGCTGTTCGCTGGACCGGCTGGTACTGGCAAGACCACAAGCTCCATTGCCTTGGCCCGAGAGATGTTCGGGACAGATTCGTGGAGGGACAACTTCCAAGAGCTCAACGCCTCTGATGAGCGCGGTATCGGTGTTGTCAGGACCAAGATCAAGGACTTCGCCAGGACTTCTCCCATCGGCGAGGCATCCTTCAAGATAATCTTCCTTGACGAGGCAGATGCCCTCACCCCCGAGGCACAGGCGGCCTTGCGCAGGACCATGGAGAAATACTCCCATATCTGCAGGTTCGTCCTTTCGTGCAACTACAGCTCCAAGATCATCGAGCCTATCCAGTCCAGGTGTGCGGTGTTCAGGTACAAGCCGCTGACCGGTGAGGACATCACGGTCTATCTCAAGAGGGTCGCAGCTGCGGAGGGACTTGAGGTCACCTCCGACGCCTATGACGCACTTGTCTACATCGCAGACGGTGATATGAGGAAGGCTACCACGACCTTACAGGTGGCTGCAGCCTTCAACATCCGCATCGACTCCGATACTTTGTATCGCGCATCTTCCACTGCTGAGCCGGAGGAGGTCAAGGAAATGGTCTCCACCGCACTCCATGGGGAGTTCCTCAAGGCCAGGACAAAGCTTGACGACCTCATCATCAACAAGGGACTTTCCGGTGAGGATATCATCAAGCAGATCCACAAGTCCGTGTTCGAGCTTGGGATCTCGGAGTTCGACAAGGTCCAGCTTGTGGACCGGATCGGCGAGGCGGAGTTCAGGCTGGTGGAGGGGAGCAACGATAGGATCCAGCTGGAGTCGCTGTTGGCTCACTTTGTTCTACAAGGCAAGCGTATGCAGAGCAGGTAGACATCCCCCGCGGCCGTATACCTCGAAGAATTCTCATATACATTGTCGATTCGTAGCGCAAGCAATCAATGGATATGAGAACCCTTTCTTCCAAGGCCGTGGGGGATGGATACGCTGATCTCTAAGGTTGGGGCCACCAGCCGGTCGCAGATGCAAGAGAGATAACTAGTGGGTTTTAGCTCAATGGCCAGATCCTCCGGTTGATGTACCTGGTCAGGTCGATTGATGTACCTGCTCCAGGAGTTTTTGTAGAGGGCAATATTGGATTCTTGATAAGGCCAAAGATGGCCAAGAGAGGTCGATTTGTCTCACAACTTTTAGCCAGCACCCTAGGACAAATCGATCTTTTCTCACCAGCGGCCATCTTTGGCCTTTCTATCAATAATCCAATATTTATTGCCCTCTACAAAAACTATAACTACCACCATAAGGATACGCAAAACCTGGCTGGAGGCCACTCCATGTTCGAAGCAGAAGTACGTTCCGAAGTATTGCTGGAGGTCTTGAACGTAGTGTCCACTTTAGTGGACGAAGCAAAGTTCATCGTCAACGAAGCAGGCATCACAATGAAGGTTGTGGATCCTGCCCACGTGGCAATGGCAGAGGTGACCCTGAAAAAGGACGCCTTCGAAAGCTTCAATGGCCCTGAAGGAGAACTGGGCATAGACATCTCCAAGCTCATGGACGTCCTGAAGCTTGCAGCAACTGGAGACATCGTCAAGCTCATCCACGACGAGGAGAAGACCGCACTCATCGTGAAGGTCAACAACATCACAAGACAGATGCTCCTTGTGGATACAGCCTCCATGTCCGATCCAAAGGTTCCGAACCTCTCCCTGCCAGCTCATGTGGTCCTCTCGGCCAATGATCTGAACCAGGGCATCAAGGCGTCCGAGTCCGTGTCAGACCACATCTCGCTCACCATGACCACGGATGGGTTCGAGCTCAACTCCAAGGGCGACACTGACTCCGTGCAGCTGAAGCTTCCAAAGACACACCTGAAGAAGCTCGAGTGCAAGGAGAAGGCTAAGTCCATGTTCTCGCTCAACTACTTCTCAAACATGATCAAGTCCGTCAACAAGAAGGCGGACATCGCCATCAGCATGGGAACTGACTATCCGATTAAGATCGAGTTCCCGATAGCCGAAGGCGGTGGTGAGGTCAGGTATCTGCTCGCACCACGGATCGAGAGCGACTAGTCCTGGAGGTTAGACCTTGCTGGACAAGGCGACCGACGGCGGCGTCTTGAGGCTGCTACGTGCTTTGGCCCTACGTGGAGGTCTCTCCAGACCGGTCAAGGCTACCACCACAGAACTATCTCATCAGCTTGGCGTCTCGCAGCAGTCCGTTTCACTTTGGATGCGCAAAGCTGCGTCGGACGGTCTCATCGGGTTCGAGCCTGCAGGTAGGACCAGGACGGTCAGGTTGACCGAGGACGGTGTGGACCTTCTTCGGAGGGAGTACCTCACCTACAGGACCATCTTCGAGGACCAAAGCTCAGAGATGGTGTTTGATGGAAAGCTTGTGACCGGGATAGGCGAGGGCTCCTACTACATCGGGTTGGATGGCTACAAGGACCAGCTCGAGAAGGTGCTTGGGTTCGAGCCGCGGTTCGGTACTCTGAACCTGCAGATCAAACCCGAGGACAAAGCGATGAAGGCGTGTCTTCTCGAGTTCCCTGGTTTTACTATCGAGGGCTTCGAGATGGAGGACCGGTCGTTCGGCGAGGGAACCTGCTACAAAGCAGAGATCGCTGGGATCGCTTGTGGTGTGATGATCCCGTCCAGGTCGCATTACTCGGATGTGCTCGAGGTCGTGTCGCATGAGTGTCTGCGCAAGGCGTTGAAGATCAACGATGGGGACACGGTTCAGTTGAAGGTCTTCCTCTCTTGAAGCCCTCCCACCGACCATCCCCACCCTGCTCGCTCCGCTGCATCGATGTTTAGGTCGCAGCGAAGCTCAACCTAACATCGATGTCCAGGCGATATCAATTGCCATCGACGGGATATCGCGGAAGGAGCGATAAGTTTGCGTTACTACTGGCATGACGAAGCAAACTTATCGAAGAGCCCCTCCCCCGGCCACCTGCTCACTCGCGTAAAGTTATTTATCCAAGCTAACCGATGTGAGCCACTCCCTGGAGGGGTTCTATGGAGCACAAGGTCAAAGTAGTCGACATCGACAGTTTCAAGCACAGGGTCATCATGAACACAACTGAGTGTGGAAAGCTCGGGATGCACTCATCAGACCGTGTGATGATCGTTTCTAAGACCAATACCGTAGTAGCGATACTGGAGACGTCCGACACGTACGTGAACGAGGGTGAAGTGTCACTGTATCTAAAGACCACAGAGGAACTGAAGGTCGCCAAGGACGACCTGGTGCGCATCGAACCCACAGACCGACCGACCTCCGTCGAGTACATCAAGAAGAAGATGAAAGGAAAGGAGCTGGACAAAGCTGAGATCAAGACCATCGTCGAGGACATCACCTCAGGCCTCATCTCCGACGTGGAACTGTCAGCCTACGTCACAGCCACTTTCATCCATGGCATGAACATGCGCGAGACCACAGACCTTGCCGAAGCGATGGTCGCTACAGGCGAGATAATCGAGTTCTCCAAAGGACCCATCTTCGACTACCACTCCATCGGTGGTTCTCCAGGTAACAAGATCACACTGGTGGTCGTCCCGATCGTGGCCGCATCTGGCATGCTCATCCCCAAGACCTCGTCGAGGGCTGTATCCTCGGCATGCGGAACAGCGGACATCATGGAGACCATCTGCAACATCACACTCGATGTCAACGAGATAAGGGAACAGACCGAGACCATCGGGGGAACCCTTGCCTGGGGAGGCGGCGTCAACATCGCCCCAGCAGACGACATCATCATAAGGGCCGAATATCCACTGGCCATCGATCCATACTCCCAGGTCCTGGCATCTGTCATGGCCAAAAAGCGCGGTGGCGGTGCAGAGTTCCTTCTCATGGACATCCCAACAGGACCTAACACGAAGATGGAGGATATGGAACCCGCCCGGGAGCTTGCTCGTGACTTCTCAGAGCTCGGAAAGAGGCTTGGCAGGAAGGTCGAGTGCGCCATCACCTACGGCGGGAAACCCGTCGGACGGACCATCGGACCTGCACTTGAGATCAAGGAGGCCATGGAGTTCATGGAAGGAAAAGAGGTTCCAGATTCCTTCTCATCCAAGTCACTTGGCATCGCTGGCATTCTCCTGGAGATGGGGGGAAAGGCGCCCACGGGTATGGGCAAGAAGCTTGCCAAGGAGATAGTGGACGACGGCCGCGCGCTTAAGAAGTTCATGGAGATCGTGGTAGCCCAGGGTGGTGACCCGAACCTTACCTCCGACAACCTACCGATGGGCAAATACCAGGTCGAGGTCCTCTCCAAGCGTGACGGCTACATCAACAGCATCCATAACAAGAAGATAGTCAAGATTGCCCGGGCTGCAGGTTGCCCCCAGGATAAGGGAGCAGGCATCCTGTTCCTTCAGAAGTCCGGAAGGGTCGAGGTCGGTCAGCCCTTGATGGTCCTCTATTCCAACAATGAGAAGCGCCTCGAAGATGCGAGGATGCTTGCTAACACCCTTGAGCCAATGGAGATAGAAGGGATGCTCAAGGAGCGTTATGCAGATTATCACTCAGTGTAGAAGAATTGTTCAATAGCGTCCAAAAGTGCAGAAAATAGGATGTGTTGGCGGAAAATGCTTAAATACTACGAACCTGTAGTAATTCACAAGGGTGAAGCTAATGAAGCATAGACATCCAGAGACAGCGGTATCCCCGGTTATCGCGGTCATATTGATGGTAGCCATCACAGTTGTGCTTGCAGGTGTGGTCTTTGTGTGGGCAATGACCTTTACTCAGAACCAGCAGAGCGCACCCGGGACCATCGTTTTCAGGATCGAGGATGCAGAGGATGCGGCATCGGGCGCGGGAACCCCTGCCACCTTCCTTACCACCGACGAGTTCATTACAATAACTCTGGTCGGTAAGTCCAAGACCTTGGACGTAAATGACATGGACGTGAAGGCCCAGTTGTCGAACGCTGACATCAAGCTAGACCTTGTCTGGCTGATGGTGGACAATGCTGCCTTCAACCCATCCACCAACAACATCATGGAACCTGGCGACATAGCCATTCTCGGCATAACTACCGATGGAGATTTCTCAGATGGAGATAATGTTCATATATCCATCTACGAAAAGGACGTCATCGTTGCTGAGAAAGAGAACCTTATCGTCCACTGATGTGCTACTGGATATGTGTTTACTCAAGCTTTAATTAGCTGTAGCTCTTTTCCGGTGAACGTTCAATTATTGTACGTTTGCCGGGGGACCTTTCATGACCGAGTACTTTAACCCAGAGATAGAGACCATGCCACGTGAGGAGCTGATGGCACTTCAGCTCAGAAACCTTCAGGATGTCGTCAAGCGCGTTTACGATAACGTTCCATACTACAGGGACCAGATGATGGCCGACGGTGTCACACCCGACGACATCAAGACCATCGAGGACGTCAGGAAGCTTCCATTCACCACCAAGGACGATATGCGCGAGCAGATGCCCTGGGGTATGATGGCATGCTCTCTTGACGACTGCATCGAGATGCATGCCTCCTCTGGTACTACCGGAACCCCGATCACAGTCGGATACACAAGGCACGATATCGAGGTCTGGGCAGAGGTCATGGGCAGGTGCCTGTTCATGGCAGGTCTTCGACCGAACGATATCTTCCAGAACCCTATCCCCTACGGCACTTTCACCGGAGCGTTCGGCTTCCACTATGGTGCCCAGGCAGTTGGCGCTATGGTCGTCCCATCCGGTATGGGCCAGTCCGAGCGTCAGATCAATCTCATGAAGTACTACAAGACCACCATGTTCGCAGGCGTTGTTTCCTATGGGCTCAAGCTTGGACAGGTGGCCATCGAGATGGGTCTTGATCCCACAAAGGACCTCAATGTGAAGTCCGGTATCTTCGGTTCAGAGTCGTTCACAGGCGGGTTGAAGGAACGGCTCGCCAAGACCTGGGACATGGAGGTCTACGACATCTATGGACTGACAGAGATGTGCGGTCCAGGTGTCTCGACGGACTGCGAGGTCCATGAGGGCCTCCACCTCTGGGAGGATCACTTCCTCGTTGAGTGTTTGGATCCTGTGACGAACGAGCCAGTCCCATACGGCGAGGAGGGAGAGCTCGTCATCACCACGCTTACAAAGACCGGCATGCCTGTGATCAGGTACAAGACCCACGACCTGGCATTCCTATACGAGCCTGGAGTATGTGGCTGTGGCAGGACCCATATCCGGCATAGCTCGATCAAGGGTCGCACCGATGATATGATAATCATCTCTGGTACCAACATCTTCCCTGGCCAGATCGAGGAGGTTCTTATGAAGAACCCCAAGGTCGGCACCAACTACCAGATCATCCTTACCACGGAAAATGACATGGACAGGATGAAGGTCGTTGTCGAGACAAAGGAGGACGTTCCGGAGTCTGATAGGCCTGGAATGGTCGAGGACATCAAGGCGCAGCTGAAGATGGTCATCATGATGACACCGAAGGTCGAAGTTATCGGCGCGGGTGACATCAAGCAGGAGACCATCAAGGCCAAGCGTGTGCTTGACCAGAGGACCTCGAAGGAGTAGGTCTTCTCCACTTGAAATGGACCCCCACAGAGGGGCTCGTCGTTTTGTCCACTTTGTAGTAGTGGAACGGACAATTTCACACGCATGTTCTCAAGGTGTTCTCAAGCTGTATTTGGTTTTCAAGGCCTGTGAAGCCCTTGTGTCTAGAAGCAATGTACAACGAATGTGCGTGGATTTACACAATTTATAAATATCATCTATCAAATGTTTAATTGTTAGCGCAAGACTAACGGACCGAACTCCATGGTAGAAAGGTGCCTTTTAAAATATCATGCACCTTTCTACACTCTTTCTGTTCAAATTTTATTGACTAAACGCAGCCACAGCTTAAGCTTAAATATTATCCCCCCGAATTATTCATTTGTCCAACGTAGATGTCCCTGGGGATCTTATTTCCTCAACGATATCACCCTCCTCACTCTATTTAAGACACCTATGGTGTTTCCTCCAGGGCATCTACACTCTTTTCAGCATCAATTGCTAACAAGAGTGTATGCTGGACAAGAGTGTAGATGCGTACGCCGCTTAGGTAAGCGACGCAAAAGGCGCAGCTGCACTTGGATGTTTAGGTCGGTGCAGCTGCAGGCCTAACATCCAAGTGTGTCGTGAACTGCGAAGCAGTTTGCGACTGCATCCAGAACTTTCCGATCCGGTAACCTACGACGTAGGAAAGTTACTGGACGCCTCTCTTACTATGCTTATTGAAGCCAGTTAGTCCCCAGCTATTCACCTTTCTG